>VBKI01000066.1:0-93447 GCA_005879535.1 Deltaproteobacteria bacterium
CCCGAGCTGCAGCGGCGAAAGATGCAATGTCGAGTCGTCCGACAGCGAGAGATCCCAGCCGACCGGGGTCATGGAACCTCCGAGGCGGCCGATCGATGGTGGCTGCCGTCGGCATCCGTCACACAGCAGACCGCGTCCAAAATCGCGCGGTCACCGGCGTCGCGAAAAAAAATGGTCAGAGCCGCCCTGTAAGCCGGGTTCTGTTCCGCCGGGTCGTTGCCTTCCCGGCGGCGGCGAACATTCCTCTACGACCGACGTTGCCGCCGGCCTCCAGCGGGCTACCCGGGAGCGCGGCGGGCAACCGCATTGCTCCCCTATGTGCCCTTGCTCCGGGTGGGGCTTGCCGTGCCGCCCGTGTCACCACGGGCGCGGTGCGCTCTTACCGCACCGTTTCACCCTTGCCGGCTTTCGCCGGCGGTCTGTTCTCTGTGGCGCTGTCCCGCGAGTTGCCTCGGCTGGCCGTTGGCCAGCACCCTGCCCTGTGGAGCCCGGACTTTCCTCCCGCGCGTTTTGAAAGCGCCGGCGTCCGCCCGGGCGGCTCTGACCAGGACGAATTCTAACGCAAGGAGAGGGTCTCGGCTACGCTCGACGGATGAGCGCAGTCGTGGCCGCGGTCCTGATCGCCATCTCGCTTCGGCCGTCGCCGAGCGCCGTCGGATATTCGCTCCAGGCAGGCCGTTGCTTCGAGCAGGTCCCGCCGGGTGCCACCGCGCTGCGTTCGACGCTCGCCGTCGGGGCCTCGGCGCGCCTCTCCACCACCTTTCGCTTCTCCCGGCTGTGCGGCGGCCACGGCAACCGGGTTCCCTGCTCGGCGGCGCCTCTCCGGGTGACGGCGGCAGGCGGGCTGACCGTCGCTTCGGTGCGCGGCACGGACATCCAGATCAAGGCACGGACGGCGGGGGCCGGCGAGGTCGCCGTGCGCGCGCGCAAGAAGCAATTCCCGCCGCTTGCGCTCCATGCCGCCCTGCCTGTCGCGCTGATGGCGCGGGTGAGCTCGTTCGCAATCGCCTTCCCCGAGCTGCGCGCTCTGCGCATCGCGGAAGGCGGAAGCACGTCGGTGTGGCTGTACCCCGTCGACGAATCGCGATCGCCGCTGTGCGCGGGCGGCAAGCTCGCCGTGTCCGCGCCGGCGCTCGGGATCGCGACCGGTACGCAATGGGACATGGCGAAGCAGCGCGAGGTCCGCGGCGCCGGAGGACCCGGATGGTCGTTCCTCGATCTCGTGCTCGGGGCGCGGCACCTGTCGCTGCCGGTCGAGATCGTGCCGGCAGCCGCGATCGTCCGCCTCGAGCTCGAGCCGCACCCGACGCAAATGGAACCGATTCGAATCGCCGTCCGCGCCTGGGACGAGGTCGGCGAAGTCGTCGGCGCTCCGGTGAGGCTGTGGCTGCGCGGGGAGGGCTCTCTCGTCCAGCTCGGCCATTTCGACCGTCCGGTGGACGAGCTGGAAACGAACGAGGCGGAGGTCGCGATCCTCCCGTCGAGCCCGGGGGCGAAGATGATTCTCAGCGGGCAGCTCCCGAACGGCGTTACCGGACGAGCGGACCTGGTCGCGCCAGCAAGGTGATCACGCCATCTCCTCGTCGATGGCGCGGTTCGACATCTCGTCCGCCAGCGCATTCTCCTCGCGCGGAACGTGCTGCAGATCGAATCGATCGAAGCTGCGGAGCACGCGCAGCGCTTCGGCATGCAGCGGCTTCAGCCCCGCATGGCGGACGGCGTACTCGCCTTTGAGCTGACGGATCAAGAGCTGCGAATCGGCGCGGACCTCCACCTCGCGGTAACCCAGCTCGCGAGCGTGATTCAGGCCGAGGAGGAGCCCTTCATACTCGGCGACATTGTTTGTCTGCCTGCCCAGGTAGCGCCCGAGGCGCGCGATCACGTTGCCCGCGGAATCCGTCAGGACGGCCCCCGCGCCGGCCGGACCCGGGTTGCCGCGCGCCGCTCCGTCCGAATGGACGCGAATCGCGCGTCCTGCCCCACGGACTTTCGCTTCCGGCAATGGCAGCTTCTCCTGCTGGAGCTGGCGCGCCGCTCCGCGCAGCAGTTTCCGTGCGGCTTCCAGCGTCAGGCCGCGCAGCGCCGCGCAGGTCCTCTCCAGCGTCTCGTGCTCGGCGATCGCGAGCAGGAGCTGCGCGGGCGTGTAGACCACTTATACGTTGGCCGCCGCCTGCGGCTCCTCCGCGGCGTAGATGAACCGGTGGCAGTTGGGGCAGGTGAGGATCTCGTCGCCCAGGATCAGGTTGTTTGCCATCTGCGGCGGGATGTTCCGCTGACAGCCCTTGCAGGTGCCCGCGACGACGGGCACGACGGCGAGCCCGCCGCGCTGCTTGCGAATGCGCTCGTACTTGCTCACCAGCGAGCGATCGCACAGCTCGACGAGTCTTTGCCGCTCGGCCTCGAGCTCCGACATCCGTCCCTGCAGGCCATCGAGCACGCTCTTGATCTCGGCGCCTTCGCGCGTCACCACGCTTTCCTTCTCCCCCACCGCCTGCTCCGCGGCATCGACCTGCTTCTTGAGGTCTGCGTGCTCCAAGGCCAGCCGCTTGATCTCCTCGTCGGCGGTCTGGTTCGTCTTCTTGGCGATGTCGAGCTCGCGCGCCAGGGCCGCATATTCGCGCGGCGTCTTCAGCTCGTTCAGACGCGACTCCCACTTGCGCACCTTCTCCTTCTCCAGCTGGAGGAGCTGCTCGTTTTGCCGGCGGGCGCGCTCGTTGTCGGCGAGGCGTCCCCTCGTGGTGTCGAGATGGGCCCTGGCCTGGTTGCGCTCCGACTCGATCTGCCTGAGGCGGGCCGGGTGCTTTTCGGCTTCGGCGGAGAGCTCACGGATCTTGAGATCGACCTGCTGCAGTTCTTCGAGTGCCTTCAGCTTCTCTCGCGACAACGTTTGCCTCCCAAGCGGGCTTGCTTTTTCGCCCCTGCGCCGCGAGATGTCAATGTGGGCCCGGCAGGAGTCGAACCTGCATGCGACCGGTTATGAGCCGGATGCTCTGACCGTTGAGCTACGGGCCCGCGAGTGCACACAGAGTATCCCGGGCTGTGGCGTGCGCCCACCATGAAGGCGATACTGCGCAGGTGCGGACGCTCGCCTTGCTGGTCGCCCTCGTCCCTTCGCTCGCGTTCGCCGACGAAATCGATCTCTCCCGCGGAAGCCGCCGCGACCGCGGCGAGCCCGCCAAAGTGATCGTCCGCGCCGAAGCCGGAAACGAGTTTGCGCCGTACGGGTACCTCGGCGGATGCGTAAGCTACCTGCTCGATCCCAACGACGAGCTGGAGCTCGGCGGCGGCGGTGGCTTTCCCGGCCTGCAGCTCGGATTCGCCGTGCGGCGCCTCTTCGGCGAAGGCGAGCTGCGGCCCGTCGCGGAGCTGTTCCTGGCGGGCAACACGCGAGTCAACCGCGGCCTCGAGCAGGGATCTGCCCAGGTCAACGCCCAAGCGGCAGCCGCGACCAGCAGCCTCTGGACCGGTCTCGGTTTCGGGTTCGAGCAGCGCACCAGCCTGTTCAGCATCAACGTGGCCGGCGACATCATCTTCACCAGCACGAGCCTCTCCCCGCACTGGTCGGTGCACGGCGGACTCGGACTCGGATTCTAGGGCATCGTCAGATGCAGCTTGAACGTATAGTTCACTTCGATGGGCTCACCGTTGCGCATCGCCGGCGCATAGCGGCGTTGTTCGAGCGCTTGAATGACATTAGCCCCCATGTAAGGCAGGTCGCGAATGATCGCGCACCTGGTCACCCGTCCTTCGGTGGTGAGGGTACATCGGACGACCATCCATCCCTCGACCCCGGCATTCAACGCGTCCGCGGAATAGCAAGGATCCGAGCGCGTCACGGTCCGTGAGAGCGCCGCGAAAGATGCCGTCTGCCCCTCGGACGCGTACGAGCACGCTTCGCAAGGGCTTGTCGCTGACGGCATCGACGACCGTTCCAGCAATTCCACCACCCGCAGGTTCGGGGGGTGGACGGATGCCCGCGCACGCCATCGACGCGAGGAGAAACCAATAACAGAGAGGAAGGGCGCCTCGGGAACACATCTTCACGCCGTGACCGATATGACTGCGCTCAAGCGCCGCAAAGGCGCCTGCGCGGCAGCGCCTAATTCTCGACGAAGCTGCGCAGCCGCTTGGAGCGGCTCGGGTGCCGCAATTTCCGCAGCGCCTTGGCCTCGATCTGCCGGATGCGCTCGCGCGTCACCTCGAAGTCCTGTCCCACTTCCTCGAGGGTGTGGTCGGACTTCTCCCCGATGCCGAAGCGCATGCGGAGCACCTTCTCCTCGCGCGGCGTGAGCGTCGCCAGCACCTTCCGCGTCTGCTCCGCGAGGTTCATGTTGATCACCGCGTCGGAGGGCGAGGTGATGGCCTTGTCCTCGATGAAGTCGCCGAGGTGGCTGTCCTCCTCCTCGCCGATGGGAGTCTCCAGCGAGATGGGCTCCTTGGCGATCTTCAGGACCTTGCGCACCTTGTCGAGCGGGAGCTCCATCTTCTCCGCAATTTCCTCCGGAGTGGGCTCGCGGCCGATCTCCTGCACCAGGTAGCGCGAGGTGCGGATCAGCTTGTTGATCGTCTCGATCATGTGCACCGGGATGCGGATGGTGCGGGCCTGATCGGCGATGGCGCGGGTGATGGCTTGCCGGATCCACCAGGTGGCGTAGGTGGAGAACTTGTAGCCGCGCTTGTACTCGAACTTGTCGACCGCCTTCATCAGGCCGATGTTGCCCTCCTGGATCAGGTCGAGGAACTGCAGCCCGCGGTTCGTGTACTTCTTCGCGATCGACACCACCAGGCGCAGGTTGGCCTCGACCAGCTCGGCCTTGGCCTTCTCCGCCTTGCGCTCTCCGGCGATGATGGCGCCGTAGCTCCGCTTCAGCTCGTCGACCGGCAGCAGCGCCTCTTCCTCGACGCGCTTCACCTTCCGCGGGGCCGCCGCGATGGCGCGGGCCACCTCTCCCACTTCCTCCTCGGAGAGGCCCAGGATCTTCAATTTCTTGCGCGCAGCCAGGCCGCCCTTGCCCTCGTCCTCGGAATCGCGCAGCAGCCCCTTGAGCTCCCGGAGGCCGACGCCCAGGCGCTGCTCGATGTGCCGCATCTCGCGCTCGACCTGGTCGACGCGCTCGATCAGCTTCTTGAGGTTCTCGATGATGCGCTCGATCTGGCGCTTGTTCAGCTTCACCTCGGCGAGAGTCTCCGCCATCGACGCCTCGTTGCGGGCGATGGCGTCGCGGTACTCCTTGCGCTTGCCCTCGGAGACCTTGCGGGTCTTGGAGGTCATCAGCTCGGCGAAGTGCTCGTTCTCGCGGTCCAGGCGGCGGATCTTGTCGATCAGCTTCACCACCTGGTCGGTGCGACCCTGCTCGTCGAAGGTCTCGTCGTCCTCGTCCGGCGCGTCGCGGATCACTTCGCGCACGCGCATCTTGCCCTTCTTCAGCCGCTCGCCGATCTGGATGATCTCCTTGATCGCGATGCTGGAGTGGAGCACGGCGTCGAGCACTTCCTTCTCGCCGTCCTCGATGCGCTTGGCGATCTCCACCTCGCCCTCGCGGGTGAGCAAGGAGACCGAGCCCATCTTGCGCAGGTACATGCGCACCGGATCGTTGGATTTGGAGTATGCGTCCTCCTCCTCCTGCTCCGCCTTTTCCTGCGGGGTCGCTTGATCTTCCTCCTTCACCACTACCGGTTCCGGCTCGGGCGGCTTCGTCTCGGGAAGCTTGACCTTGTTGGCCTCGTCGACGATGGCGATGTCGTTGTCGCCGAACATCGACATCACGTCGTCGATCTGGTCGGAGGAGACGATGTCCGACGGCAGCGCGTCGTTGACCTCGTCGTAGGTGAGGAAGCCCTTGTCGCGCCCGAGTGCGAGCAGGTCCTTCACTTCCTTGCGCTCGGTGGCCTTGCTGCCCTTCTTGGCCGGCGCGAGATCCTCGTCGTCGTCCTCTTCGATGTCCGCCGCGACCTCGTCGTCGTCGCCTACGTCGGGAATGGCGGCGGCTTCGATCTCCGGCTCTTCGCCCTCCGCGACCTCTTCCCCTTCCGCCTCGTCGTCGCCCTTCGACGCCTTCTTCGCCTGCTTAGGCGCCTTGTCCTTCTCTCCCCGCTTCACCTTCGCGGCAGGCGATTCCGCCTTGCCCACGGCCTTCAGGTGCTTCTTCGGCTCCGGCGCAGCCTTCTTCTCGCGCTTGCCCCTCTTCGCCTCGGCTTTGGGGGCGCCGTGCTTCCGGCGGGCGGCTGCGGACTTCTTGTCGGCCATCTCGGTCAACTCCAGTGTGCTTCGGCGGTCGGGGGTCGGTGGAGAGTAATGGACGGTATGCCTTACCGCCCTTTTTTTTCGGATCGTTTCAAGCCCTTGGAACCCGTGGCGAAGCGCGCTGCTTCCGCTCCAGCGCCACGGTTTGCGCATGTTTTTTTAAAAGGCTGGATAGACGCTTTGCGTCAGTGTGGTCGCCTGCCTGCTCCATCTCTGCCAAGGCATCGAGGACCCGCTGCCTCAGCGAATCGGGCTCGACGGCGCGGATCGCAGTCTGGGCATCATGCCCCGAACAGACTGCGTCCGCGGCCTCGCGCAGCGAGGGATGCACGAAGTCGCCCACGCCGCCGGAGTGAGCCAGCTCGGGCGCCAGCGTGGGGTTGCGCACCAGCGCCGCGAGGATGACGAGCTCCGCTTTCAGCACCGAGAGCGGAAGCGGCTTCGCCGATTCGGCAGCGCGGGCCGGGGCCGCTTTCGTCGGCGACAGCGGCGCCTTTCCCGCGAGCGCACGGCGGATGGAGTCGGGTGGAGCGCCGACCATCTCCGCGACTTTCTCGACGTAGAGGTCGCGGGCGAGCGAGCTGGGCGCCGCCTGCACGATCCCCCGGACTGCATCGACGGCGCGCACACGCGACTCCACAGGCGCACCTTTCGGCAGCCGCCCCAGTGCCCGGTCGAGCAGGAACTCGAGCGAGGGTTGAGCGGCGGCGAGCAGGTCCCGGAAGCCCTGGATGCCCACGCGCAGGACCGTCTCGTCGGGATCCTCGCCGCCCGGCGGCACGAGTACCCGGGCAGCAACGGCCTGGGCTGCCGCGATCTCGGAAGCGCGCTGTGCCGCGCGCAGGCCTGCCGCGTCGCCGTCGAAGACGAAGACCAGCTCCTTCGCGCCCGCCTTCTTGACCAGCTCCAGGTGCTTCTCGGTGAGGGCGGTTCCACAGGTGGCAATGGCGGTGAGCACACCTGCCTGGTGCAAACCGATGGCGTCGAAGTAACCCTCGACGAAGACGGCCACCTCCTCGCGGCGGATGGCCTCCCGCGCGCGGTCCAGCGCGAACAGCGACTGTCCCTTCTGGTACAGCGGCGTGTCGGGGGAGTTGAGGTATTTCGCCTCGCTCTGACCCTCCAGGAGGCGGCCGCCGAACCCGACGATGCGGCCGCTCTCGCGGATGGGGATCAGCAGGCGTCCGCGGAAGCGATCGTAAAGGCCTGGACCCTTCTTGCGCGGCACGCCGAGGCCGGCCTCCTCGACGAGCGCAGGGTCGACTCCCTTGAGCGCGTGGGACTTCATAAGTGAGTCCCAGAGGTTAGGCGCGTAGCCCAGGCGCCACGCCTTGGCCGTGTCCTCGGTGATGCCGCGCTTGCGCAGGTGCTCGCGCGCGACTTCGCCCTTGGGATGCTCCCAAAGGACCCGCTCGTAGAAGGTGCACGCTTTCTCGTTCACCTCGCCGAGCGCTGCGCGCCGTGCCGAGCGGCGCGCTTCCTCCGGATCGGGTGGAGTCAGGTCGACGCCGGCCTCGCCTGCGAGCTGCTCGACGGCGTCGCGGAAGCTCCGTCCTTCCATCTGCATCACGAACTTGATCGCGTCTCCCGAGACGCCGCAGCCGAAGCAGTGGAACATCTTCTTGTCGGGGACGACATAGAAGCTGGAGGTCTTCTCCCCGTGAAAGGGGCAGAGGCCCTTCCAGTCGCGCCCGCTCTTCTTCAGCGGCACGCGCCGCTGCACGACGGCGACCAGGTCCACCCGGTCCCGCAGCTCCTGAAGCTTCTCGTCGGAAATGCTCGCCAACTGTCTCGCCGCCAGGATCATCTACCGCGTGGAATCGCACTCTACAGCCCGAACCGGGCAACGATCGCGCCCAAACATAGCCGCAAAGGCTACGCGCCGAGCTTGGACAAGGCGTTCTTCACCGCATCGCTGACGCGCTTGCCCTCGGCGCGTCCGGCGATCTTCGGCATCAGCGCCTTCATCACCGCTCCCATGTCCCGGGGACCCTTGGCGCCCGATGCCGCCACCGATTCTTGCACCAGCTCGGCGAGCTCCGCATCGGTCAGCTGGCGCGGCAGGTACCCCTCGAGGATGGTGATTTCCGCATTCTCGTTCTCGGCCAGCTCGGGCCGGCGGCCGGCAATGTACTGCGCGGCCGAGTCCTTGCGCTGCTTGATCATCGAGCCGATCACCCCGACCACGTCCCCGTCTTCGAGGGGCTGACCCTTCTCGATCTCGCGATACTTCATCTGGCTCTTGAGCATGCGCAGCGTGCCCAGCCTGCGCGCGTCCTTCGCGCGGGCGGCGGTCTTCATGTCCGCGTCAATTCGATCGGCCAGCATGTCCTTCTCGATCAAAAGCCCCGCGCGAACGCGTCGCGCAGGGCCCGGTACGGCGGGTGTGATCCAGAGGCGACAGGGCTACATCATGCCTTTTCGTGCCTTCTTCAGGGCGCGCTTCTTCGCCGCCAGCGCCTTCTTCTTGCGCTTGACGGACGGCTTCTCGTAGTGCTCGCGCTTCCTGATCTCGCTCAGGATGCCAGCTTTCTCGCACTGTTTCTTGAAGCGCTTCATCGCGTTCTCGAACGACTCCCCTTCCTTGACGCGCACGCCCGGCATTCTCCGAATCACCACCTTCTGGCCCGAAGGCCTCGATCGACGCGGAGGGACCCGCGCGAAAGCGGGGCAGTATATGCGCAGGCAGGGGACTGTCAAACCGCTGCCCGACAAGGTCCGGAGCGCTCAATCGCGCCGGGGCGTCGTTCCGCTCTCCCTGTCGCGCAGAAGCGCGACATGATCTCGATCTCCGTGCGCTTCTCGTGGAGCTGTGCATCGCGCTTCTCCAACTCGGACTCGAACTTGCGCAGCTGCTCGAGCAGCCGTTCCCGCTCGACTACCAGGCGAACGTTGACGAGGGCGATCCGGACTGAGCAACGCGCCGAGAAGCGCCACTGGGCGCCGCCGACGGTCCTTTCCAGCTCGTCGCGGTTCAGGGAAAAGGAGAGCCAGCCGAGCACCAGGAGCGGAAGTAGCCCGATGACGGCGAGTACCAGCCGATGCGCGTGCGAAAGCGGAAGCCTCTCTCCAGAATTGCCGTTCGACTATAAAAATCGCGGTCCAGGCGCAGCAACGCAGTCGATGTGGGGATGTGCGCGCGAGAGGCGCAACCCCCCACCCGCCGTCGATCTGGTGCATTTACAGCGGCTCTGTGACCGCCGCATACTGTCCAACCAACGCATGACCGAAGCGCGCGTGTCGGTGACGCTGCCGGAATACGAGACGGAGCTCGCCGCGAACCAGCGGACGGCGATGCGCTCCGCGGCCTTGCTTGCCGCGCCGATCCTCGTCCTCTTCACCCTGCTCGACCGCGCAACGGCCCCGCTGCTGTGGATTCCGCTGCTCGCGGCGCGGACGGCCGCAGCCGCCCTGCTCGGGCTCGTCGCCCGCTTCGCACACAGGCTTCCCTCCTCGTTCCCGCTGGCAGTGGTCTCCGTCGCGGTGATCTGCGCGACCATCGAGGCCGGTGTGTTCGCGACGGGCGGCGCGCAGAGCCCTTACCTGACGTCGAACATCGCCGTGCTCGCCGGCGTGGGCATCCTGATGCCCCTCACCGCGCCGCAGGCGGCGATCGTGCAGCTCGTCGGTCTTGGCATCGCCATCGTGCCGCTGCTCTTCGGCATGCAGCCCGGCGACGCGCTTCCCCTGCTCACGGCCGCTTCCTATCTCGTCACCGTCGCCCTGGTCGCGATCGCCGGCGCGCACCTGCAGGACGCGCTCCGGCGAAGAGAGCACCGGGCCCGTGTCGAAGTTGCGCGCCAGATCGGCCTCATCAACCTGGGAACGCTCGCGGGAGGCCTGGCGCACGAGCTGTCCACGCCGCTGACCTGGGTCAGCGTCGAGCTGGAAAGCCTTGAGATGGACCCGCTGGCCGCATCCGTGCGCGAGAAGGTGCTCGCGGCGCGGGCAGGGACCGCGCGCATGCGGGAAGTGCTCATCGCGATGCGGCAGGGCGCGCGATTCGCAGGCGGCGAGCTGCGCGAGGTGATGCTCTGCCACGAGATCGATCTGGCGCTCACCCTCGTCGCCCAGCGCATGCGCGCCGCCGGCGTGGCGCTCGAGCGCCAGTACGCGCCGGATGTCCCGCTCGTCTCCTGCCAGCCCACGCTCCTCGGGCAGGTGCTGGTCAATCTCTTGATCAACGCGCTCGATGCCATGCACCAGCAGCAGCACGCGCGCCTGATCGTGCGGGTCCGGGCGGACGGCGCTTTCGCGTTCGTCGAGGTCGAGGACTCCGGTCCCGGGATTCCCGCGGAGCTGAGGACGCGGATCTTCGAGCCGTTCTTCAGCACGAAGGGAGAGAGCGGGAACGGGTTGGGGCTCTGGATCTCCTCGGAGATCGCGCGCATGCACGGCGGGGAGCTGGCCGCGCTGCCCGGAGCTCGGGGAGCGCTGTTCCGCCTTTCGTTCCCGCTGCCGCCGAGCGCGGTGACCTCCGCGCCCCGATCGTAGAGCCTACGCCGTGCCGGTCTCGGACTTCGGCGGCGCCGAAGGCTGCTTCTGCGGCGCGTGCGCCCGGTTCACCCGGTCGCGCAGCTCCTTGCCGGTGCGGAAGAGGATGCCCCGCTTCGGCTTGACGGGGATCACTTCTCCCGTCTTGGGGTTACGCCCGTTGTACCCCTGGTAGTTCTTGACGTGGAATGCGCCAAGACCGCGAATTTCGATGTTATCGCCCTTGCAGAGGGCCGCTTTCATCGACTCGAAGATCGTCTCGATGGTGAGCTCAGCCTGCTTTTGCGTGAGCTGGCGCTTTGCCACCAGAATGGCGATCAGATCGCTCTTCAGCATGCATGCACTCCGCGAGGTCCGGCGGTCGAAAACGTTCGACGGATGGGAACGTTACATGAACGGGGCGGGCGCGGGCAAGCGCCGGAACGCAGGAAAATCAGGCAGGCTTGTGCGCACTTTGCCCCACCCCAAGCGGGCGAGGCTCCGGCGTCGAGACGCCCTCGACAGGCGCCGCCTCGAAGAGCCGCACGAGCGATTCGAGCGATTCGCCCAAGGCGGCAGCCGCGGCTCCGTCCGCACGCGTCAAAGATCGTTGGATGGCGAGGCCGACTTCATCCTCGATGTTCTGGGCGGGGAACCGCAAGGAGGCGCGGCCGGCAGCGCGCACTTCGGCGAGCGTGATGCGCGAGGGATCGCGCGACAGCAGCCATCCGCCCTGCTTCGCCTCCACGGCGAGCCCTGCGTCAGCCAGCGCCGCCAGCCCCTCCCGTACGAGGCGCGACGACGCTCCGAGCTCGCGAACGAGCGCCTGCACCCGGACGGGCGCGCCCCGCTCGCGATGGAGCTGCGCGAGCGCGACGATCGAGCGCATGACGAACGCCTCCCGGGCCAGCGCCGCCTGCAGCGCGGGATGTGGCTCCGGCTTGCGCGAGGCATCGAGCGCATAGCAGAGGCGGCACCCGATCAGCGCGATGAACCAGGAGATGTAGATCCAGGTCAGCGTGATGGGAAGGACGGCCACCGAACCGTAGATGCGGTGGACCTGTACCATCCGACCCGACGCCCAGGCGAAGAGGAACTTCGCCACCTCCCAGGCGCTGCCGGCGACGAACGCGGCGAGCAGCGCCGAGCGCAGGCGGACGCGGGCGTTGGGGATCACCTTGTAGAGAAACGCAAGCGCCGCGTACGTGATGGCGATCGAGGAAAGCGCCGCCAGCACGTGCAACACCTCGCTGTGGTTCGGGTGGTTGTGCGCGCCGTGCGTCTCCTGCATCCGGGAGATGGTCCAGGTCACGTAGATGGAGAGCGTGAGGAAGATCGGCCCGAGCGTGAGGAAGGACCAGTACTTGAGCAATCGCTGGACGGGAGAGCGCGGCTTCCTTACCGCGTAGATGTGGTTGAACGCGCTCTCGATGTTCCAGAGCAGCGAGAGGACCGAGACGAGCAGCACCGCAAAGCCGATGGCGCCCAGCGTTTTCACCGTGGCCTTGCTGGTGAAGGTGGTCAGCGCGCCGGCAATGGCGGCGCCGGCACCGATGCCGAGCTGCGAATTGACGTAGCCCTGCACCCGGTCGTGGATCTGCGCCTCGCCCGTGAAGAGGTCGACGACGCTGTAGAGCACGGCGAGGAGCGGCACCAAGGCAAACAGGGTCAGATAGGTGAGCGCCGCCGCGCGCAGCGAGATGACCTCGCCCCGGAACCCGCGGCCGACGAGCACCAGCGCGCGGACGAGCCGCCGCACCGCCGGGAACGAGTGCGCCCGTTCACGAAACGCCAGGAAACGGGCTGTGAGGGGGCGGGTCAGTCGCCCACCTTCACCGCCGGCGGCTCCTGCGAACGGGCTTCTGCCGCCGCCGGTTGATCCGGACGCGTCTGCGAGCCGCGATTACCCTCACGCCGGCCGCCGTCGCGCCGTCCCTGGCCGCGCTGGGCCTGCTGCAGATCGGGGCGGCTCCACTTCGCGTGCAGATCGTACTGCTCGAGGTGGTACTGCGGCTGCGGGCGGACGGTGATGCTCTTGTTGAGCTTCATCATCAACAGGCGCATCGCTTCGCGCTCCGGCCCCTGCAGCAGCTTCGCCACATCGGGGTGGCAGGAGACCACCAACTGGTCCTCGCGGTGCTTGCCGGCGGCGCGCTGGACCTCGCGCATGATGTCGTACGCCATCGTCGTCTTGCTGCGGACGTGGCCGCGGCCGTCGCAGGTGGGGCAGATCTCGGTCGTCAGCCGGGTGATGCTCTCGCGGACGCGCTTGCGCGTCATCTCCACCAGGCCGATGTCGCTGATCTTGAGGACGTTCGTCTTCGCACGGTCGACGGCCAGCGCTTCCTGGAGGGTCTTGAACACCTTCTCCCGGTTGGCGCCTTTGTCCATGTCGATGAAGTCGATGATGATGATGCCGCCGATGTTGCGCAGGCGGAGCTGGTACACGATCTCCTTGGCCGCCTCGCAGTTGATCTTGGTGATGGTGTCCTCGAGCGACGCGCCGGCGCCCTTCTTGCCGACATAGCGTCCCGAGTTCACGTCGATGGCGACCAGCGCCTCCGTCTGGTCGATGATGATGTAGCCTCCGCTCTTCAGCCAGACCTTGCGGTTCTGCGCGCGGACCAGCTCCTGCTCGATGCCGAACTCGTCGAAGATGGGCTCCTCGCCGCCGTACAGCTCGATGCGCTCCTTCAGCTCGGGAGCCGCCTGCTCGACGAAGGCCCGCACCCGCTCGAACTCGGAACGGTCGTCGATCACCAGCTTCTCCACCTCGTCGGAGAAGAGGTCGCGGATGCTGCGCAGGATCAGGTCGAGGTCGGGGTGCACGCAGGCGGGAGCCTTCATCGACTCGCGCTTCTTGCCCACCTCGTTCCAGAGCCCGAGGAGGAACTTGATGTCCGCCGTCAGCTTTTCGCTCGGCTCGTTCTCGGCGACGGTGCGGACGATGAATCCGGTGCCCGGCGGCCGGTAGCGATCGACCAGCTCGCGCAGTCGCCGCCGCTCCTTCTCGTTCTCGATGCGGCGGGAGATGCCGACGTGATCGACTGTCGGCATGAAGACCAGGTGCCGGCCCGGAAGCGAGATGTGGCAGGTGATGCGGGCGCCCTTGGTGCCGATGGGGTCCTTCACCACCTGGACGAGGACCTCGTCGCCTTCCTTGAGCAGGTCCTGGATCTGCGCGCGGTGCTTGCCGTTGCCGTTGCGCTTGTCGCCGTTGCCGCCTCGGCGTTCCTGGCTCTGCCAGGGCTTGCCATTTTCCTGCCGGCGCTCGCCTTTTGGCTGCTCGGGACGCGCGCTCTCGCCCCCTCTGCGCCGACCGCGGCCTCCGCGGCGCCGCCCCCGTCTGCCTTCGCGCGCGGCTGGACGCTGTTCCGCAGGAAGCCCACGGGCTCCCGCTTCCGGTGGCGGAGTCGCCGCCTGTTGCTGCGCGGCCTCCGCAGCAGGCTCGCCGCCAGGCGGCGGTTCGGAGGCCTTGGCCTGCTCCGCCGCCAGCACCTCCTCCGCGGCAGCGTGTGCGGCGTCGGCCTCGTCCAGCTCCTCGTCGTCGTCCTCTTCTTCGTCGTCGAGTGCGTCGTCGGGATGCAGGTCGACGATGTCGGCGGGCTCCGCCGTCTGCGCACCGGCCGCGGCTTCCGCGGGAACAGGCTCCGGCGAGGGCGTGGCGACCTCGGCTGGCTCCTGCGTCGCCGGTGCAGGCGCCTCCTGCGCCGGCTCGGGGACCGCGGCCACTTCGGCGACGGACGGCGGGCTCTCGGCCGCTTGCGGAAGCGGCTCGTCGGACGGCTCGGGCAGGTCGTCGGCCTCGAGGGGATCGCCCTCGACGGCGCCTGCCTTGATGTCCATTTCCTCGGAGAAGCCGGGGAAGGTGGGGTCGGAAACGATGTCGCCGACGTAGAGGAAGGCTGCCTTGTCGAGGCCGATGTCGACGAACGCGGCCTGCATGCCGGGGAGCACCCGGACTACCCTTCCTTTATAGATGTTCCCGACTATTCCTTTCTCGTTCTTCCGCTCCAGGTAGTACTCAGAGATCGTCCCTTGCTCGATCAGCGCCACCCGGGTCTCCTGACCCGAGGCGTTGATCACGAGGATGTTGGACATCGAAAGATCCTTCTGGCGCGGTCGCGCGGATATCGCGCGACGGCGGCGGGGCGCCCGTGGGGCGCCGCTTCGTGAAACCGGAGAGTGAACCTGGCAGGGCCACCCAGCCTCGCTCATGGCGCCGGAAGCGTCGGAGGTGCGCGGCTGCGCGCCGCCCCCGCCGCCGAAGGCGCATTGAGGCTTCGGCGGCTGTAAAAACTACCACCGAAGCAGACAAGGCACAGGGTAGCATCCGGTTTCCCGAGTCGCAAGAACCGAGCGCGTGCAGGGCGGGATTTGCCACGGAAAAACAGCGGGGCGGCGCCCTGTCCTAGCGCGCCGCCCACCCCCCAAAGAAGGGTCGTTACGGGGAGTTGACGTTCCCCAGTGGCGCCACGGTTCAGCGCCTGTACGTCAGGGGATCGAGATCGTAGCGGCGCAGCCAGCGTTGAACCTGGGTGCGCGCCTTGCCCATCGCCTTGGCGACCGAGGTGACGTTGCCGCCGTGCTCACGGAGCAAGGAGACGATCTGCTCGCGACGTGCCCGGTCGTCGGCAGAAAGCTGAGCTTCCGACGGGCGGACAGGCGCGGCGGGCGCCGCGGTCACGGATGGCGGAAGATGTTCGAGCTCGACCACTCCATCCTCCGCGAGGACCGAGGCTCGGGAGAGACACTTCTCCAGCTCGCGGATGTTGCCGGGCCAGGAATGACGCAGCATCGCGCGACCCGCTTCGGGCGTGAACGTGAGCTTGCCGGCATCGATGCGCCGCAGCAGCCGGGAAAGCAGCAGGCCGAAGTCCTCTCGCCGCTCGCGCAGCGGCGAGAGGTTCACGGTGAACCCGCACAACCGCATCAACAGATCGTTGCGGAACTTTTCCTGCGCGACCAGGCCCGGCAGGTCGCGATGCGTCGCGGCGATGACACGCACGTCCACCTTGGTGGGCCGGGTTCCACCGACCGGCATCACCTCTTCCTCCTGCAGTACGCGCAGGAGCGTCGCTTGCGCCGGCAGCGGAAGGTCGCCGATCTCATCGAGCAGCAGCGTCCCGCCCTCCGCGCTGCGGATCAGTCCCGGGCGGTCTTCCATGGCGCCGGAGAAGGCGCCCTTGCGGTAGCCGAACATCTCCGATTCCACGAGCGTCGCTGGCAGGGCGCCGCAGTTCACTGGAAGGAACGGACCGGAGCGGCCGGAGAGTTGGTGGATCGCCGACGCGATGACCTCCTTGCCGGTACCGGTTTCCCCCTGCAGGAGCACCGGGAGGCGAGACTTCGCGACGGTGCGGACGCGCTCGAGCTCGTTGGCGAACGAGGGGACAAGGCTTTCCAGGCCTGGGGTCGGCGTTTCCAGTGCCGTCGCCTCGAGCACGTTTCCGGCCTGCGGCAATGCGGTGCGGAAGATGAAAAAGGTCTGCCCCGCCTCGATCAGTGCGCCATCCGCGATTCCGATCCGATCGACGCGCGAACCATCCAGCAAGGTCCCGTTGCGGGACTTGAGATCTTCGAGCACCCACTCGCCCAGCACGCGCGAGATGCGCAGATGCTGGCCGGAGACGCGTACGTCGGGGACGTCGACCCGGAGGGCGGACTGCTCGGCGCGGACCGCGAGCGCCGACCCACGGCCGACCGTCACTTCGTCGGCGCGGCCGAGGCAGATCCGCGCGGCGCCCTCGAGCGGGCGGTCGCACCGCAGCGCGACGAACAAGTAGGGAGCGTCGCCTCGCCGCGGTTTGGCGACGTGGTTTCCGGTCTGGGTCCCGGGGCGCGTGCGATCCACGGCGCCAGTCTGCCAGAATCAGCGGCGAACAGCTTGCCGCCGGCGGTGCACGCCGTCAGGCAAGCAGCGCCGGCAGAGCGGCCTGGAGCCACACGTCCGCAGCGCCGTGCGCGACCATCGCGCCCTCCAGCCCGCGTCGCTTGAACATCCAGCCGAACACGACGCCGGCGATCCCGTTGCCGAGCAGCACGTGGGCGATCACGGCGCCGGTGATCGGAATCCGCGCGAACGCAACCGAAGGCAGATGGAGCGCGCCAAAGAGCAACGCCGCGGTCACGTTGCTTGGCCAGAAGGGCGCGCGCACGCCGATGCGTCGCGCCAATGCAAAGAGCGCGGTGAGCACGCCCCACCGCAGCAGCGTCTCCTCGACGATTCCGCCGTAGAACGCGCTGCTCGCGCGGGTCCAGAAACCCGCGGGCACGGGGTGCGACAGTCCCTCCGGCACGGAGGAGCGCAGCATCAGCGCAATCGCGGTGACGGCGATCGCGGTGACGCTGCCCACAGCAGCCGCCTCGATGGCCACGCTGCTGAAAGCGGACGGACGCTGGCGGCGCTCGGCGAAGGCGCGCAGCCAGGGAGCATCGAGACCCGCGCGCGGCGCAAAGCGCACGCCCGCGTATGCGGCCAGCGCGCAGAGCACGAGCGCCTGTACACCTTGGAGCGCCAGCAGCGCGGCCGGAGACATGGGCGGGTGTACTGCGCGGATTTCGGCGAGCAAGAACGGCGAGGCCAGAGCGATGCCGGCGGCGCAGAGCGCGACGAGGAGCGCCCAGGTGCGGTTCACGCGGCCGGCGTCCCGAAGATCGCGTTCTCGCGAACGATGCGCGCCACGCCGGGCCGGGTCAGCTCGGCGCCGAAGAGCGCGGAGAGGAGCTCCGAAGGACGCGCCACCGCCTCGTTCTCGCCGGCGCGCAGCGTGAACCGGATCTCGCGCGTACCCGCAGCCACCAGAGAGTCCAGGGACTTCTTCAGATCGACGCGCACCGGCTCCTTGCCCTCGCGTTCGCGAAGCACCAGGGCCTCTCCCGCAACGGCGAACTCCGCCAGCCGCGCCGCCGCGTCCGGCAAGCCTTCGGGAAGCTCGACCCGATACTCGAGCCCGCGGATGGTGCGCGAGAGGGATTCCCCCCCGGGCCGCAGCGCCTCGCATTCGAGGATCCGGAATCCTTCGGGCAGGTTCTGGCGGACGCGCCGGGCGACGTCCGCCGGCTCCTGCATGCCGAACAGCTCCAGATCGAGGTACTCGGCACGGCTTTCCGTCCCCACGGGACACGCCGGCCCGAAACTGACCTTCGGTTTCGGGTGGAACCCTTGCGAATGCGGGATCGACAGCTTCGCGCGCCGGAACGTGCGCAAGAGCGCCGTCATCGTCTCCAGATGACTGAGGGCGACCGCCACGCCCTCCTTCCCGTAGCGCAAGCGCAGGAACGTCCGCTCCGCCGGGAGCGCTTCCGGCGCGCTCGCGGGCTGCCGCCGGTAATCACCCGGGTGATACACGATGGTATCCACCACCTCGTAGTCGCAGGCGCCGCAGGCGGTGCAGATTTCCTCGCCGTACGCGCAGTCGGGTACCTGCGCCTCGCGCAATGCCCCCACCCGCGCCTTCCACAGGTACGGCTTGGTCACCTCGCAGTCGATGTGATCGAAGGGCAGCGTCTCGCGCTCGCCCTTCTCGCGGTGGGCGAAGAAGCGCAGCCCGACTCCATGACGGCGCTCCGTCTCGGCAAACGCTTCCTGCCAGACGTCGAGATTGAAGTGCTCGGTCCAGCCGTCGAGGCGCTGTCCGCGTCGGTACGCGTGCAACACCGCGGTCGCGAGCCGCCGATCGCCCAGCGCCAGAGCGCCTTCCAGAGCGCTCTGCCTCGCATCGTGCGGCTTCACGTGCAGGTCGCGGTAGCCGCGCCCGAGCCGCCGCAGCTCCTCGCGCAAGAGCGCGTGCTTCCGCTGCGTCTCCTCCAGCGGGATCATCGGATCCCACTGGAACGGCGTGAACGGCTTGGGACAGAAGGTGGAGACGCCGACGTTGATCTCCGCCCGCGGGTTCGACTTCTTTCCCCGGCGAAGCGCGTCGGCCGACAGCTTCACGATCGCGCGCACGTCCTCGTCGCGCTCCGCCGGCAGCCCGATCATGAAGTAGAACTTCACCAGGTCCCAGCCCGCGCCGAACACCGTGTCCACCGCGTGGAGCAGGTCCTTCTCCGCGTTGCCCTTGTTGATCACCCGCCGCATCCGCTCGGTGGCCGCCTCGGGTGCAACCGTGAATCCGCTCTTGCGCACGCGCTTGATCTGCGAGGCGAGCTTCTCGGACATCGTCTCGGTACGGAGGCTGGGGAGCGAGATGCCGATGTTCTCTGGCCCCAGCTCGTCGAAGAAATCCTCCAGCACGCCGTCGATGCAGGAGTAGTCTCCCGCGCTGAGCGAGAGGAACCCGACCTCTTCGTATCCCGTCGCTTCCAGGCCCTGCTCGGCGATGCGGCGGACGTCGTTCGGGTCGCGCTGCCGCGTCGGCCGCGTGATCATTCCCACCTGGCAGAAGCGGCAGCCCCGCGTGCAGCCGCGCTGGATCTCCAGCGGCAGCCGGTCGTGCACCGTCTGCATGAAGGGCACGATCGGCTTTTCCGCCTGCGGGACGAGGTTCAGATCCGGGATGACGCGGCGGACGATGTTGTCGTATCCGGGCTTCAGCGGCTCGTACGCGCGTAACGTGCCGTCGCCGTTGTAGTGGGGACGAAACAGCGAGGGAACGTAGACGCCGGAGATTTCGGCGAGCAGCCAGAGCAGGTCTTCGCGGGAACCGCGCCCGCGCTTCCAGTCGGCCATCGCGTCGCTGATCTCATGCACCACCTCTTCGCCTTCCCCAATCACGAAGGCGTCGAAGAAGTCCGCGACGGGCTCCGGATTGTAGGTGCACGGGCCGCCGCCCAGGATCAGCGGGTCCTCCCGCTCCCGATCCCTCGCGTGCAGCGCGATGCCGCCCAGTTCGAGCATCGCGAGCACCGTGGTGTAGCAGAGCTCGAACTGCAGGGTGAACCCGACCACGTCGAAGGCGCCGAGCGGCGCGCGGCTTTCGATGGAGAACAGCGGTTGCCGCTCCGCCTTCAGGGCACGCTCCATGTCGGGCCACGGCATGAAGACGCGCTCGCAGGCGACGTCGGGACGCTCGTTCAGCGCGTGGTACAGCAAGCGAAACCCGACGTTGCTCATCCCCACCTCATAGGTGTCGGGAAACGCGAGCGCCCACTTCACCCGAGCCGCGGCGAGGTCCTTGCGCACCGCGTTCAGCTCTCCGCCGGCGTAGCGCGAGGGCCTCTGGGCGGAGAGGATGAGGCGGTCGAGGACGGGCAGCTGCATGCCTCGTCGGGTGTAGGGGGCGGTGCGGGTCGCGTCAAGCGAGGACCGCCCTCGTCTGCTACTGTCAGCCGATGCGCTGGTCCGCCATCGCGCTGACGTTCGCCTGCCTGCCGTTTTTTGCCGCAAGAGGCGCGCCGAAGTATCCCGATTCGACAGGTTGCGTCGTCGATGCAGCGCAGGTCCTGACTGCAGGCGAGCAGGGGACACTCCGACAGATCGCGAGCCAACTCGACCGCGAAGGGCTGGCGCAGCTCGCGGTCGCCGTCGTCCGTTCGGAGGATCTCGGCGATTTGTCGCGCGCAGAGTATGCGGTCGAGCTCTTCCGTCGATGGAAGCTTGGGCACTCGAAACAAGGCTCCGACGGCTTGCTGCTCCTGTTCGTGACCGGCCCTCCGGGAAAACGCGGGCTCAAGGTGGAGGTCGGTTACGGTCTGGAGGACACGCTTCCGGACGGCAAGGTCGGGGCGCTGATGGACGAAGCCGCCGGTCCGCACCTCAGAAAGGGCGAGTTCGGCGGGGCCGCCGTCGCGCTCGCCTCGGCGCTGGCGCGGACGGTGGAGCAAGCAGCGGGCGCCGGAGGGTCCCTGCAGGACCGCGGGCGAAGTGCACGGGCCAAAAGCTGGCTCGCCCCCGGCACCGCGATAGCCCTGGCGCTCCTGCCTGTTGCCGCGATTTTTGCCCTGTTCCTCGCATTCGTACTGGCCTACGCACGCAAGCGGATTCCGGGAAAGGAAGCAAACGTACTGGTGGTGGTGTCGGTGCTGACGTGCCTGCCGGGATTCGTCGGCCTGGTGGCGGCGAATGCGCACTGGTTGATCTGGGCGCTGTTTCTCACCATCGCGCTCGCCGTCGTCGACGTCGCGCTCTACCTGGAGCTGCAGGAAAGCCAGTGCCCGCGCGACGGTCGCTGGCTTCGCCGCCGGATCCTCTGGAGCTCGCTCCTGGTCGAGAAGAGTTGCGCTTGCGGCTATCGGACGGAGTTCTCCTTCGCGCCCGGTTCGGGCCGGGCTGCCTCGACCCACCGGACGTCGGCGACCACCGCCGAAGGCTGGAAAGGAGGAGGCGGCGGCGAGTCCGGCGGAGGGGGAGCGGATCGGCAGTACTGATCGGCTCCCGATCAGACGTCGAACGCCCCGAGGACGGTGCCGCTCGCGTCGAGCTCCAGGAACCACGTTCGCTGCTGTGGCGCCTCGCTCTGTTCGCCTCCCGCGACATGGACGGTGAAGCGGACGCCGGTCCGTTGGGCGCCCGCGATCTGTTCTGGCCGCCGTTCCGGCAGAAGCTCTGCGGCAAACGCCGAGAGCTCTCCGCTCAGGTGATAGAAGCGGCAGTTCGCGATGACGCCCTCGCGCCGTCCGTCGAACTGCAGCTGCTGCTGCGTCAGGTACCGGCTGGTGACGAGGAAGTCGACGCGGATCCTCTCGATCTCGCGCGCCCGCCAGATCTCCCACTGGTATCCCTTCGGGCCCACGAGGACGTTGATCGCGTCCTTCTTCGTGGGATTCGCGGGCTGGAAGATCATGCAGGCGACCAGGTCTTTGTGATCCTTGCTCGCGACCATTTCCAGCCACGACCTGATCACCAACGCATCGGCCGGCGTGCCCTGCTTCTTGCTCTCCGCGTCCGCGATGCGCTTGCGCGCGTCGTCTCCTGCCGCCTTGTAGGTCGACTGGAACCGGTCGGCCAGGTCCTTGTATGCCCCATCGAACTGCTTCTCGTCGAAGGGCAGCAGATAGAAGCGGATGAGGTCGCGTTGCATCGCGTGCAAGTGGCCTGAGTTGAAGTCGGCGTCGAGCTGGTCGTCGATTTCCTTGCGGGTGAAGGCGCTGCTCCCCATGAGCCATGCCATCGTCATCGCGTGGCCCGGGGTCCACCAGGCGTGGCTGGGCGCCTTCTTCGATTTCACGTAGTTCTGCGCGTCGGCCTCGATGCGGGCCTTGTAGATGTTCACCGAATCGAAGGACGGATGGCGTCCCTCGCGGAACATCTTCTGGAACCCGTGCTGCGCCGCCCACTCGTCGGCGGCGAACAGCAACGACTTCGCGCCCACGACCGAAACCTCGATGCCCGCGATCTTCCCCTGCTGGGCGAGGCCGCTCGCCATCTTGACCAGGTCGGCGCTGCGGTCGTCGACGCCTTCGTAGTTCAGCCAGCGCGCCGCGGCGTCCGTCCAGCTGTTCATCGCTTGCTGGACCGCAGGGATCTCGTTGATGAAGCTTCCGATGGTCCAGCCGATGTCCCAGGCGATCAGTACCGCCCGGACCTGCGGGATCATCGACGCGACCTGCGCGGCCGTCAGGCCCACGACCAGGGTCAGCTTCACGGGCACCTCGCCGCCGACCGGCGGGGCCTGCTGGCCGAGGTCGAACAGGTCGTCGACGTAGAACGTGATGGGCAACTCGACCGCCGGAAGGACGTCGTCGAGCGAATCGGAGGAGCTCAATTTTCCCGTCCGGACGCGTGGCATCGCCACGTCGAGCGTCACGCCCTTCTTCCTGGTCAGCGAGTTCCAGGACTGAAGCGTGTCGAGCCCGCCGAACAGCTCGACGATCCGATCCACGTTCTTGCCCGCCGTAGGCTCCTTCGTCGCTCCGTCCCAGGGAGCGACCGACAGGGTCAACTCGCAGGCCTGGCGCACCTTCACCTTGATGCTGCCCTTGCACGGGACGAGCGCGGATCGCTCTTCCTTCGATTTCTGCGGCTGGGAATTGAGAGTGTCCAGCGCCGCCGCCAGGAGTTTCTCGATCTCCCAGCCCGCGCTGAGGGTCAGCTTCTTCTGCCACCCGTTGATCTCGAGGTTGATCAGCCACTTGCGGGCATTGCCGTCGCCCTCTCCCTCGATGAACAGCTTGACCTGGCGGAGAAGCGAGGGAACCCGCCGTTCGATGGCGTCGATGATCGGCTCCAGCTTCGGCGCGAGAACGTCCAGCACCTTCTTCAGGATCTTGTTGCGCCACTTCTCCGGCAGCACGCCCCAGATCGCGCCCGCGAGCTGAAGGATGGCCACGGCGAAGCGGAAGACGTGCGACAGATCCTGCGGCGATCTGGTGAGCTTGATCGCCGCTTTCGCACCCGGCTTCTGCCCGATGGCCACTGAAGCGCCGTCGATCTCGGTGCCGGCGTCCTTGATCTCGAATTCGTCCTCGATCTCGCCCGTGCCGTAAAAGAACCAATCGCCCGCGGCGGAGAACCGGCGCTGTTTCTTCTCCGAGGGCTTCCACTTGAACGCGAGAGTGGTCCCTTGCGGCTGCCTCGAGATCTCCGCCGTTGCCTTGTCTTCGTCGAACCAGTCGGTCTGCCGGACGCGGCGATCCTCCGGATGGGCCTTGCCGTGGCCCTTCAGCGTTCCCTCGAAAGTATTCTTCGAATTCTGTTCTATCTCCAGGGACCAGTTCACGTTCGCATCCGGGAACGTCTCGACCTTCCAGGTCCCCGGGATGTCCTCGGGGTGCATCGCGTTCCAGGCTTCGTAGACGTTGAGCGATTGCTTCACGAGCTCGGCAAGCGCCTTCAACCGCTCGACCCATTCCCCGATTCGCGCTTCCTTCACTCCCGGTTCCGGCGGCTTGTTGGACGGAGTCTTCACCTTCGCCGGCAGCCCGAGCTGCTTCCAGGACTTGTCCAGATCGTCCCTGGACTGGTCCAGACTCTTCCGATCCTTCTTCAGCTCGTCGCCCAACTCGACGAGCTTCTTCCGGTCCTTGGGATTCCACATCAAGGTGGTGAGCGCCTCGACCACGTCCGCGACCCACTCGATGGCGAGCTTGGCCGCCTCTCCCTTCTCGATTTTCTCGCTGACGTCCTTGACCGCCTTTTTTTCCGGGTCGGTCTTCGGCGGATCCGGATCGGTGCCCGGATCGTGGAACGCGCGCACGACCTTGTCGCCGACGACCCACAGCTTGAGGAAGCAGATGAAGAGCGTGGTGTACGCCTTGATTCGCTTCTTCTTTTCCTCCGCGTCCATGCCCTTTTCGTCGACGCCGAAGAGCTTGTCGCAGCGCTGCTGCAGCTTCGTGAAGACCTCGTCGATGAACTTGAAGTCCTTCTTCGAGAGGCCCTCGGCGAGGATCGCCACCGCCTCGATCAGCTCGAAGGGATGGAAGTCGAACTCGAACGGCTCCTCTGGCTTGTGATCGGGCTTGTAGTTGAAGGCCGCGTAGAGGTGCTTGAACGCCTCGTCGACGTAGAGGACGAACGGCTTGAACTCTTTCGGGTCGTTGATGTTCTTGCGCTCTTCGTCGAGGTCCTTCTGGAGCATCTCCTGGCTGACACCGAGCGCGTCCGAGCCGTGTTTGACCAGCTTCTTCCAGAAGGGATCGGGAAGCTTCGCGTCCGCCTTGGTCTTGCCTGTCTTCTCCTGTCCGGAGCTGGCCTTCGCCTTCTTCGGGCCGCCCTGCGTCTGCGTGGAGGCCATGACCGGCTACGCTCGCAGGTACAGCGGCGCGAACGACTGTCCAAGCCCATCGGCGGTGGCGAAGATCGACGCCGACGAGCCGAACCCCCATCCGGTATCGGGGATGGCCACCTCCGCGACGCCGCTTCCGTCATCAATCTTGAGGATGACGCCGGGGTCCGCGGTCTTGCCGGAAACCGAGTCCTTCACCTTGATCGGGAAGCTCTGCCCGTCGTAGCCGGTGGCGACGACGTGCAGCTTCACCTTCTCGCCCGGCTTTGCGCTGCCGTGGCGCCAGAAGAACCCGAGCAGGAACTTCGCGGCTTCCCCGGGCGGTGCAGACTTCTCTCCAGTGGCCAGGTAGTGCTGGCCTTCCGGTGAACGGGAGACCTCGACCCAGACCTCCCTCATCTTCGCCTTCGTCTTCGGACCGGCGATGCCGTCGACCTTCAGACCGTACTTCTGCTGGAAGGCCTTCACGGCCTCCTGGCTCTGCGAGTCGTTGACCGCGTCGGGCTCGCCATTGTCCTTGTCGATGATGCCGAGGACGTAGAGGGCCTTCAGGCGCTGCTCCACCATCAGCTGCGAGAGCGTTGGCTCCTCCTTCTTCTGCTCCACCGGCTTGGCTTTCGCTTTCACCTTTTCCGGAGTGGCCTCTTCGCCCGCGGGGATCTCCGTCGTCTCCACCTCCGGAATGTGCACCGGCGGTTTGCCGGCGGCGGCGCCCATGGCGTAGGGCTCCGGGCGGTTCATTCCGTGGAAGCGCGCGACCTCGATGGCCTTGATCCTCGCGGAGGGGTACTTCTGCTTCGGCGGCACCCGGCATCGGCCGTCCTGGAGATCGATCTTCTTCGCCTCGGCCTCGCTAAGCCAGGTCACCCACGCGCCCCGCCTGACGTTGTCCTCTTCGTCTTCGAAGCAGGGCGTCTTCAGGACCTCGTAGCGGGGCTGGCCCGTCTTCGCGTCGTCCTTCACCTTCTTGAGATGTTGCGTGCAGCCGCCGATGCTGACGCCGAATCCGGCGCCGCCGAGCGGGTCGGTGTTGATCTTGCCGTTCGAGGAAATGTAGAGGAACGCGTCCACCTTTCCGTCGCGATCGGTGTGCACGTCCCAGCAGTAGACGGCGTGGCCGCCTTTCGGATCCCAATCGATCCCGACAGCGTCACCGCGGCGCATTTCGCCGGGGTGGATGGCCTCCGCCAGGTTGAACGCGATGCAGGCGCGTACCCAGCCGTTGTCCCGTTTCGGGTTCAAGCCGTACTGCTTGACGCCCTTGTGGCTCGCGCTGAGGTTGCCGTTGACGCAGCTATTGAACAGCTTGGTGAGGACGCTGCCGTCGGAGAGCTTCGGCTGGTAGGGCGGTCCGCCGTCGCTCAGCGCCATCATCAGGGCGGTGCCGGTGAACGGCGAGCAGGAGACACCGTTTCCTGCGCTCGGCCCGAGCGTGCCGTCCGCGCAGGCAATCTTGACCAAAAAGGCGCTGTTCCCGTTTCCCTGGCTGGTCCGGTACCCGGCGATGTCCAGCTCGCGCAGCTTCTCCCAGGCGGCGATCAACTTGTCGAGGCTGACCTCCGTCCTGGAAAACGCCGGCAGAGGTGTCTTGAACGACTCGCTGTAGTCCCTGAAGCCCATTGGACTGCCCCCCTACTTCACGATCAGCGTGTACGGCGTGGGATCCTCTCGCAGCACCGAGGAGACGATGGTCGGAATCTGGAACTTCTTCCCCTGGACCTTCAGCTCGTAGCCGCCGGCGGGCACTCCTTCCATCTCGACGTCGCCGTCCGCATCGGTCTTCCCCTTGTGCGAGACGCCGCCCTTGCCGGTCACTTCGTAGTCGACTCCCGCCAGCGGCTTGCCGTTCCCGTCGAGCAGCCGGATGAAGATCCGGGGTGGGTCGTCCTGCGCGGCATCGTAGGGATCCAGCGCCTCCGGCGGTGGGGCGTCGTCGCCGGGATCGTCGTCGAGGATGCGGATGGCGTACTTCTTGTTCTCCGGCACCTTCACCGCGATGTGCCCTTCGGCATCGGTGGTGACGGGCGGACCCACGGTTTCCCCTGTATCCGGATCGATCACCTCGACGAGCTGGTTCATCAGTGGCGTCCCGCCGACGGACCGGATCACCGTGCTGAGGAAGCACGCCGGACCGCAGAAGGCGCGGAGCGCCGGCACCTCCGCCGCGCGCCGCACCAAGCCTGCACAGTCGGCCTCGACGTCGAGGTCCGCATAATCGAAGCCGTTCTGCTTTCCCGTCGCCTCGACCGCTGACAACTTCCACGACGCCTCTGCCCTCTCCGACGCGACCTGCGCTTCGACCTCCGCGACCGCCGCACCTCCTTCGAGCGGGAAGATGCGGAACATCAACGCCGTACCGTCCGCCGCGCCGATCACCTCCGCGCTGAGCTTGACTGTCTCTCCCTGGAACGCCCGCCCAGGCTCGACGGAAACGACCCCGATGTGAACGACCGCCCGCGCGGCGACCTCGAGCGAAGAGGGCTCGTCCGCCTGCGCCGGCCGCTCGTCCGAGTCGTCCAAGCGCAGCGTCACCGGAGGCGGTTCGAAGACCTCGGCGTCATCGAAGAGCACCCGGACGATGAAGTTTCCCACCGGAACGTCGTTTTCCTCGAGGAAGCCGCTGGCGTCCGTCTTCCCGGTGCGCGTCTCGCCGCCGTGAAGCGTAATCTCGTAGTCCACGTTCGCGAGCGGGTCGCCGGTTTCCTCGTCGACCAGCCGGCGATGGATTCCGTCCTTGATCACCGCCGGCGTCGCTTGCTGCTGCGCTGCGGCTTGCTGCTGCGGCTGCGCTGCCTGCGGCGGCTGCGACGAGTTCCCCCACTTGTCGCGCGCGACGTAGAAGATGCAGTTGTACCCGGCCGCGTCGTAGAAGTGGTTCGCTTCCGTCACCAGGTAGTGCCCCGAATAGGCGCCGACCTTCTTGATGTTGACCAGCGCGCCGGGCCTCACCACCGGGTTTCCCTGAACCTCCACCTCGGCGGTGATGAACTGCATCGCGCGCTTCGTCAGCGCGGCCTTGGCCACCGTATCGGCGTGCTCCTGCGTCCCCACCTGCGACTCGACCAGCGAGACCTCCGGCTTGCTGGAGGTGAACTTCGCGAGCTCGGCCCCCGGCTTCACGCCGGGCACCGCCCACAGCTCGTCGCCCGTCTGCGCCGTTCCGTTCAGCTGGCCTTTGCCGGAGACGTCCCACGCGCCCACCTCGACGGAAGCGGAAGGCTTGCGGAAGTTCGCCACCGGCAGGAACGTCTTCACCTGCTCGCCGAAGGTGAACTCGGCGTCGTCGTTGCTCGGGATCTGCGGCCGCTCGAAGTGCAGCTCGCTCCCCTCGATGAAGAACATGTACCCTTCGAGGTCGGCCATCTGCCGCAGGAACTCGAAGTCCGTCTGGTTGGCCTGGAAGCGAAACATCTTCACCGGCGACGGAGCGCCGGCGCGGGTCTTCGGGGTCAGGCCGTAGTCCGCGGCGATCTGCTTCGCGCAATCGATCGGCGATGCGTTCGCGTAGGTCTTTGTCTTCTTCGCGCGCATCATCCGGTGCGAGCGGTCGAGCCCGCGCAGCACCAGCACCGTGGGCCCGGAGCGCTCGAGCTCCGTCCGCCAGGCGGTGACCTCGCCGTCGAAGACCTGCTTGAGCTTTCCCGCTTCGCCGAGCTCGATCTTCACTTCCTTGCAGTCGGTGAAGGTCGGCTTTCCCTGCCACTTCAGATCGGGGTCGGAGACGACGACCTCGAAGGCGCTGGCGCCCGATCGCGTCTGGAAGACCCGGATGCCGAGGACCGCGCCGGCCTCCTCGCCCTGGAGCTTGTTGCCGTCCAGATGTATGGCGAAGTCCGTCTTGAAATCGGCCACCGGCGCGGAACCTCGCAGCGCACACCTACGGTGACCGCACCTTACCTTTTCCTACGCCCGGCCGGAAGAGGGACGGCCGAGCGAGCGGAAATTCAATGGGTGATCACGAAGGTGCGGAAATCTCCACGGGCAGGGGACCAGTGGACCCCGACGTCCTCTACCTCGGACGACGGTGGTCCGCGCTTGCACCAGGCGATGAACTCGTCGATGCGCTCCTTGGGTCCTTCCACGATGGCCTCGACGCGGCCGTCGGGCAGATTGCGGATCTCTCCGCACAGCCCGAGGCGCATCGCCTCCTCCTGCGCGCTGGCGCGGTAGAACACGCCCTGCACACGGCCGCTGATCAGCAGATCCGCCCGGTTCACTCGAGCAGCTCCCGGAAACCGTTCTCGTCGACGACGCGCACGCCCAGCTCCTGCGCTCTCTTCAGCTTGCTGCCGGCGTCTCCTCCGGCGACCACCAGATCGGTCTTCCGACTCACCGATCCCGAGACGCGGCCGCCGCGCCGCTCGATCTCCGCCTTCGCCTGCTCCCGAGAATACTGCGTCAGCGTGCCGGTGAGCACCACGGTCTTGCCGGCGAACGGCCCGGCGGTGGCGACCACCTGCTCCGGTTCCGGGCGCACGCCCGCCCCGAGGAGCTGGCGAATCACCTCGCGCTGGTCGGGCAGCGCAAGAAAGTCGTGGATGTGCCGCGCGACTTCCGGCCCGACGTCGCGCACGGACTGCAGATCCTCGACGGACGCATCCATCAGCGCCTCGAGCGAGCCGAAGCGGCGCGCCAGCGCCACGGCGGTGGCCTCGCCGACCATGCGGATGCCGAGCGCGTAGATGACATGTCGCAGCGGGCGCCGCTTGGACGCCTCGATGGCGGCGAGCAGGTTCCGCGCCGAGAGATCGGCGAATCGATCCAGCCCGACGAGCTGCTCGTAGGTCAGCGAGTAGAGATCTGCCGGGGTCTTCACGAGCCCGGCCTCGGTGAGCTGCGTGCTGGTCTCCACCCCCAGCCCTTCGATGTCCATCGCCAGCCGGGAGGCGAAATGGCGCAGGCGCGAGACGGTCTTCGCCGGGCAGACGGGGTTCGGACAGCGGGTGATCGCCTCGCCCTCCTCGCGGACCACGGCGGTGCCGCACGCAGGACACTGCTTCGGCATCTCCCAGGGGCGGCTGTCCGGCGGGCGCGACTCGACGATCACCCGGACGATCTCGGGGATCACGTCGCCGGCCCGGCGCAGGAACACGCGATCTCCAACGCGCACGTCCTTGCGGCGCAACTCGTCCTCGTTGTGCAGCGTGGCGCGGCTGACCGTCACCCCGCCCACGTGGACGGGCTTCAACGCGGCGACCGGCGTCAGCGCACCCGTCCGCCCCACGCTGACGAAGATGTCCTCGATGGTGGTGGCTTCTTCCTCGGCGGGGAACTTGTACGCGATGGCCCAGCGGGGCGTGCGCGAGACCGCTCCCAGGCGGCGCCGCTGGTCCTCCGAGTCGACCTTGATGACGCTGCCGTCGATCTCGTACGGCAACTCGTGGCGCATCGCGAGCATCCGCCGGTACTTGTCCTTCACCCCCTCGAGCGTCTCGCAGAGCTCGTTGTGCGGATTCGTTCGCAGGCCCAGCTCGCGCAGCAGCGCCAGCTTCTCCCAGTGCGTCGCGAACGTCACCCCCGGCGTGTCGCCCACTTCGTAGAAGAAGATGCTGAGAGGGCGCTGGGCGGTGATGCGGGGATCTAGCTGCCTGAGCGATCCGGCGGCGCAATTGCGCGGGTTGACGAACGTCGGCTCGCCGGCTTTCTCCCGCTCCTCGTTCATGCGGACGAAGTCGCGCTTGTTGATGAACACCTCGCCGCGAACCTCGAACAGGGCGGGCGGCCTTCCCCCCAGCTGCAGGGGGAGCATCTTGATGGTCTTGAGATTGGCGGTGACATCCTCCCCGGTCAGGCCGTCGCCGCGCGTCGCTCCCTGGGTGAACCGGCCCTTCTCGTACGTCAGCGTCACCGCCAGCCCGTCCAGCTTCGGCTCCACCACGTAGCGGACCGGATCCCCGACGAGCAGCCGGTGCACCCGGGCGTCGAACTCGAGGAACTCCTCCTCGGTCATCGCGTTGGCCAGCGACATCATCTGCCGCCGGTGCGTCACCTTGGCGAACTTTTCGCTCGGCGCCGCCCCGACGCGCCGGGTGGGCGAGTCGGGCGTGATCAGATCCGGGTGGTCCGCCTCGAGCTGCTCCAGCTCGCGGAAGAGGCGGTCGTACTCGGCGTCGCTGAGGGTGGGAGCGTCGAGGACGTAGTAGCGGTGGCTCGCGTCGCGGAGCTGGCCCCGGAGCTCCTCCGCGCGCGCGGCGGGGTTTTCCATGCCCCGCGGAGAATAACGCATTGACGCTCGCCCCACGGGCCGCTAGAGTGCGCGCCGCTTCCAGTCAGTTCCCCATGCGCGCGCCGCCCGGCCGGGCGAGCAGCGCTCCCGACCCAGATGAACCTGTCCGAGCTGAAGGAAATGAAGATCCTGGCCCTCGCCAAGCTGGCGAAGGAGCTGAGCATCGAGGCCCCGGGCGCGCTGCGCAAGCAGGAGCTGATCTTCCACATCCTGCAAGCACAGAAGAGCGACACGCCGATCAACGCCGAGGGCGTGCTGGAGGTCCTGCCCGACGGCTTCGGCTTCCTCCGCAGCCCCGACTTCTCGTTCATGCCCGGGCCCGACGACATCTATGTCTCGCCCTCGCAGATCCGCCGGTTCAACCTGCGCACCGGCGACATGATCAAGGGCCAGATCCGCCAGCCGAAGGACAGCGAGCGCTACTTCGCCCTGCTCAAGGTCGACCACATCAACTTCCTGGAACCGGTCGAGGGCAAGCAGCTCCTGCTCTTCGACAACGTCACCGCGCTCTACCCGACCCGGCGGATCAATCTGGAGCACAAGAGCACGGACATGAGCACGCGCATCATCGACCTGCTCAATCCGATCGGCCTCGGGCAGCGCTGCCTGATCGTCGCTCCGCCGCGGGCCGGCAAGACCGTGCTCCTGCAGGACATCGCGCATGCAGTCACCGCCAACCATCCCGACGCGTTCCTCATCGTCCTCTTGATCGACGAGCGGCCGGAGGAAGTGACGGACATGCTCCGGACCGTGCGTGGGCAGGTGGTGTCGAGCACGTTCGACGAGCCCGCCACCCGCCACGTCCAGGTCGCCGAGATGGTCATCGAGCAGGCCAAGCGGCTGGTGGAAGGCGGCCGCGACGTGGTGATCCTGCTCGACTCGATCACCCGCCTCGCCCGCGCCTACAACGCGACGGTCCCGCCTTCCGGGAAGATCCTCTCCGGCGGCGTGGACTCCAACGCGCTGCACAAGCCGAAGCGGTTCTTCGGCGCGGCCCGCAACGCCGAGGAGGGTGGCTCGCTCACCATCATCGGAACCGCGCTGGTGGACACCGGCTCGCGCATGGACGAGGTGATCTTCGAGGAGTTCAAGGGCACCGGCAACAGTGAGATCGTGCTCGATCGGAAGCTGATGGAGAAGCGCATCTTCCCCTGCCTCGACATCAACCGATCGGGAACGCGCAAGGAGGAGCTGCTGATGGACGAGAAGCAGCTCAACCGGGTGTGGATCCTGCGCCAGTTGCTGCATCCCTTGAACACCATCGACTCCATGGAGTTCCTGCTCTCGAAGATGCGCGGGACGAAGACGAACAAGGAGTTCCTCGACTCGATGAGCCGCTGATGCGCCCGGAGCGCATCGCCTCGGCATCGGCGCTGATCGCCAGCGCCGCGCTGCTGGCGGCGCCGTGGCGCGGGCACGTCGACGACTTCGACGCGCAGATCCACACCGTGATCGCCAGGAACCTGGTGCGCGACCATTCCTGGTTCAACCTCCGATACCTTCCCGGATACGAGCCTGTTTTTCGCGATCACCTGCCGTTCGGGTTCTGGCCCGCGGCGGCGGCGATCCGCGTCGCGGGCGAAGGGGCGATCGATCCGCTCTACGCGCTGATGACGCTCGGCGCGATCGCCCTCTCGGGAGCGATCGCGCGCCGGATCGGCGGGGCCTGGGCCGCGGCCGCCGCGATGATGCTGCTCGGGACCTGCGAATCGATCTGGCAATACGGAGGTCGCCTCTTGCTGGACGCGCCGCTCTTTCTCTTTGCGACCGCGGCGGTTGGAACGGCGCTGGCGGATCGCTGGAGAGCGGCGGCAGTGTTGGCGGCGGTGGCGACGTTGATCAAGGGGCCGTTCGGTCTGCTGCCGCTCCTTTGCGTGGCGATCGCCCGATGGCGCGACCGACGGGGCGCGCTGGCCGTGATGGCAGCGGTCCTGCCGCTGGCGCTCTTTCTCGCCGTCGATCCCGGCGGGGGGTGGCGAAGCGGGTATCTGCACGGCCAGCTCTTCGCCTCGGCGACGGGAGCGCGGGGAGCAGGAGCCGGCGCGTGGTGGTTCCCGCTGGCGGTCGTCGGCGGGCGTTTCTGGCCCGGGTTTCCCTTCGTCGCGCTCGCCGTCTGGCAAGCGCGCCGCAAGGTCGCCCTTCGCCCGCTGCTTTGGACCTGCGCACTGATGATCGCCGCGCTCTGCCTGCCCGAGCGCAAATGGGGCAACCACACTTACGTTGCGTTCCCTTTCCTCGGAGCCATCGCAGGAGTCGCGGCAGCGAGCTTGATTGAAGGGGTGCGTGAAAAGATCCTCGCCGCGGCAACGGCGACGCTCGCGGCGGTCGCTTGCGTCGTGTCGGTGTCCGGACTCGGAGCGAGGGTCCTGCGCCCACCGTGCCCGTTCTCGACGGCGCTGGCCGGGCCCCTCGCGAAGATCCCTGCCGGTACACCGATCGCGGTCGTTTCCGGCGACCGCGATCTCGGCGCGCTGGCCATCCTCGCCGCGGAGCGCGACCTGTCTCCGTTTCTGGAATCCAGCCTGGCGACACGACCGGATCTGGCGGTCGCGGTCGTGCGGCACGGCATCGAGGTACCGTCGGCGTGGCGGGCGGTCGCAGAGGGTAGCGGATGGGTGCTCGCCGAACGGACGTTCAGCGCTCCAGAGTCACGCCGGCCATGAATTGTTCCATCGAGGTCCTGCCGTTCACCGGGACCCGCCGCAGCCTGAACAGATCTGCGCTTCCATGTCTGGATCCCGCCACGGCGACGCGGTATCCGGTCGCCCGCGCTGCTCGTGCGATCCGCCCCCGCACGGAGTTGTATGGATACGCAAGCGCCTCGACGGGTCGGCGGAGCTCCTCTTCCAGGCGGAGCCTGGACGCCCGCAATTCGTCGTCCACGCGCGCGTCGGCAAGGTCGGCCAGACGCGGGTGCGTCGCGGTATGCGAACCGATCTCCATCCCCGCAGCTGCCAGCTCGCGCACGCCGTCCCAACTCAGGTAGCCGGGTTGTCCCACGAGGCCCGTGATGATGAAGAACGTCGCGTGCATCCCCCGCTTTCGCAGAGAAGGCAGAACGACCTGCAGCGCATCGGACCTGCCGTCGTCGAACGTCAGGATGACCGCGCCCTCGGGAAGCGGCGTCCGCGTCCGGCGCGACTCGATCAGGTCGTGCAGGGAGACGGTGTGGAACCCTTTCTTGGCGAGCCAGTCGAGCTGCTGCTCGAACGCCGTCACCGGGACATTGTAGTCGTCGGCGACGTCGCCGCCGGCCGAATGGTAATTGAGGATGGGCACCTCGGGCTGGCTGCGCGCGCAGCCGAGCACCATCAGCACCAGACAGAGGCGCTTCATGGGCGCTTCCCGACTCCCGTATGGACGAGTTGCCGGGTCTGCGCGAGCCCGAGCGCAAACACCACGGTATCGGGCATCAGCCCGGCGACCCAGGGGTTGAGACCGTTCTCCGCGAGCGCGACGCCGAAGCGCGAGAGCGCATAGAAGGCGATGAAGACCGCAAGGGTCACGACGTACGCGCTCCCCCGGCCGCCTCGGGTCGCGACGGCGAGGGGAACCCCGAGAAACGCGAACGCGACGCAGACGAACGGAAGCGCCCAGCGGCGCACGAGCTCCACCCGCAGGCGCCCCGCCTGCCGCAAGTCGCCGCGCCGGTCGAGGTCGACGAGCCGCTCGCGGATCATCCGGCGGCTCAGCGCCGCCTCGTTGCGAGCGAACCGGTTCTTGTGCGCCACCGAGTCCTGCACGCCGATGAGGAAGCGACCCTCCTGGAAACGGGCCACCGTCTCGCCGTTGGGCTCGATCCGGTGAAGCTCGCCGCGGGACAACCGCAGCGCCAGCGCCTCTCCTCCGGCATCCTCGATCCGGCCGACCTCCGCGAGGGCCAGCAGCGGGGCGCCGTCGCCGACATCGTCCTCGATCAGCACCCCGTGCCACGTCGCGTATTGCCCGTTTTGCGCAGGGTCCTCGCTGGTCACGTAGATCATGAACCGCGGGAGACCGTCGTTGAAGATGCCGGGCTCGAGTCCGGACTCCAGATTGCGCTTGATCACGTCGTTGAGCACCCGGTTGAGCTGTTGCAGCCCCCAGGGCTCCGCCCAATGCGTGAGCGCGGCGACGACCAGGGCGAGCCCGCCGCCGATGGCGAGCGGCACGCGGTAGAGGCGCAGCGGGTGCGTTCCGGCCGCGCTCAGCGCGAGGACTTCCTGATCGGCGGCCAGCCGGCCGAGACCGAGCTGCACGCCGAGCATGAACGCGAGCGGAACCGCGGCAACGAGGAAGTGCGGAGCGAGCGCGGCGGTGACGCGGAGCAGATCCTCGACGGTCACGGCGCTGGTGAAGACCACCTCGTTGAGCTGCAGGAGCTGGAGGATGACCAGCAGCTGGAGGATGGCGAGCAGCCCGACGCCGAGAGGGATGGCGATCTCCCGGAGCAGGAGGCGGTCCAAGAGCGGCATCGCCGCGCACTGTAGTATGTAAGCGAGCCTTGGATCGTCCGAAAACCGCCGCTGCGCTGGCGCTTGCCGGGCTCGCGGGACACGCGTTCTTCCTTCCCCTCTCCATCGCCGGTATGCAGATCGGCCTCGCGGTCGCCGCCGCCGGAGTGCTGCTTTCGCCACCGCGCCCGCTGCGCACGCCGCTCGACGTTCCGGCGCTGGTCTTCGTCGGCATTGCGATCCTCTCCGATCTGCTCGCTCCTTCCGGACCGCCAGCCTTCGCGGCCGCCACGCTCTGGAGGGCCGTGCTCGGGTTCATCGTGGTGGCACACGCCCTGCGCATCGCGCCTCCACGAACGCCTTGGCGATTGCTCGTCTGCCTGAGCGTGGGGCTTCTCTGCGCCTCGGTCGTCGGTCTCCTGCAATACCGGACCGGCTTCGACCTGGTGCATGCGCTCGGCCTTCGGTCCGCGCCGGCGCTGGTGCAGGCCCCCGGAGTGGAAGGCCGGTACGGCGCGATGGGCTTCTTCACCTCGCGGCTGACGTTCGGACACAACGTGACCCTCGTGCTCGCGACGCTCGCAGGCGCGCTCGTCAGCGGAGCGGTTCCGGCCGGATTTCGGATCGCGCTCGGGGCGACCTGTGCCCTGGGGCTCGCGGCGGTGGCCGTCACGTTCGACCGTGCCGCATACCTCGGCGTCGTCGTCGCCGTGGCGGTGCTCATCGTCCGCGGTGGGCGTCGTCGGCTGGCGGTTGCGCTCGCCGCGGCCGCGGCCCTCGGTGCGCTACATCCGGCAGTCCGCGGGCGCCTTTCGACCGCCTTCTCCGCGTCAGCGAACCCGGACCGTCTCTTCATCTGGTCGCGCGCCCTGGACGTCATCCGCGATCATCCGCTCCACGGCGTCGGATTCGCGAACTACCCGCTCGTCCTCGGACCCTATTACGACCGTGTCGATCCGCAATTCTTCATGCGGACCTGGGCACACAACCTCGAGCTGTCCACGCTCGCGGAAATGGGTCCGCTGGGACTCGCCGCGCTTTTCTGGCTGCTGATTGCCGCCGCCCGCATGGCGCTGCGGAGCAAGAGCCCGTTCGCGCTGGGCGCGCTGGCGGCGCTGGCCGCCTGGTTCACCATCGCCCAGGTCCACGACGTGCTCTACGACACCAAGGTCATGTACGCGCTGTGGTTCTCGCTAGCGGCAGCAACGTCGCAAGAACCGCCGCCGGCCAGAGCTGCAGGATGAGCCGATCTACCGACATGCGGAAAATCCACTTCAGCGGATGCGGCTGCAGGAGATAGACCGCCGCGAAAGCGGCGACGGCCAGGAACATCGCGGTGCCGAGCGGCGTCGCCGGAAGCCGCCGTACCCAGATGGCGAGCACGATCACCTCGGCCACCAGGAACAGCGCGAACGCCTGGAAAAAGACGACGCGGCGGAGCGAGTACAACAGGAGCTCTCCCCAACGCAGCGGGTCGAGCGCGTGCGCGATCAGACCGGCGGAAGTGGAGAGCCTGGCCAGATCGTTTGCAGGCGCGTAGAAAAGTTTGAAGCCGAGGAGGAGGAGGCCGGCGGGGACGGCGCCGGCGATGAATGCGAGCGTGCCGCGGGGATCCCGCGTGCGCGCCAGAACACCGAATCCGAGGCAGGCGGTGTACAGAGCTCCCTCGTTCTTCGTCCAGGCGCCGAGACCGGCGGCGAAGCCAGCCAGCAGCAGCATGCGCGGCGGCGGCCGCTCGGCGCGCGCGCAGGCGAGCACGATCAGAGCGCTTGCACAGCCCAGGTAGACGCCGAGTGGAATGTCGGACTGCTGGTTGGAAACGAAGATGGGAAAAGCCGGCACCGTGAGGATGGCCAAGGCCGCGAGAAGCCCCCAGCGCGCGCCATGGAGCCTCGTCACCGTGAGGGAAATCACGGAAACAGCGGCGACCCCGAAAGCCACGGCGATGCCCAGCGGAACGATCTTCGTCTCGGTCCCCGCCAGCGAGAATCCCTGGGCCACTGCGCCGGGGATGAGCCAGGGATAATCCGCGTGCGCCCCGAGGAGGAGATTGGGCGAGAACGCAGCCCGCAGGTCGGGGTCGCGCACCAGGAAGCGCGCCCGCAGGTTCCAGATCATCCAGGCGTCCCATCCGCCGTCGGGGAAGCGCCAGTCGTGCTCGATGAACGCGCCGATGGAGATGGCGCACGCGGCGAGGAAGAGCGCCCACAGCCAGGGCGGAGCAGGTTCACCGGGCGCCTCGGTCGCTCGGGGCCGTCCCCGCGAGGCGAAGAGCAGCGCCGCCCCGACGGCGACGAGAAACACGTCCTTGGCCGCGAACGAGACGCCAGTCATGCGGGCGGCGGCATACGCGGCGGACCAGGTTCCGAGGCCCAGGGCCGCCCCGATGGAGATCCGCAAGGCCCGATCGGCGCTCGTCGCCGCGCGTTCGGGAAATCCCCACGCGACGAGCCCCGCTCCCGGGAGCGCGATCGCAAGCAGCGCCAAGAGGATCATGGCGGCCGCAACACCGCCGTGCCTGGCCGCGGTTCGGCGACGAGGACCAGCCGCTTGCGGCGAAGCAGCTCCGGCAGGTTCGCCGGATCCGCCAGGTTCGCGACGATGAAAGGCGCCCGATCGTCGTCGTATCTCAGGATCAGGGGCGCGAGCGCGTACTGCGCCCGCTCGAACATGCCGTTCCCGACCGGCGAATCGTCGAACCCCGCCGGCCAGGGGAGCATGGGCAGGTCGCAGACGTAGCCCACTTCCCCGGTGGGCGGCAGGAGCGCCTTGACGGGAGCGTAGCGCGCGTCGATGCGCTCGCGGCGGACGTCATGGAGCGGCTCGGAGACGAAGTGGAACCATGCCGACCGCAGCAGGCCCACCACCGCCAGGACCGCCACGACGGCGGTGATCCGTTCGCGCGTCACGGCTCCGCGGACGCGCGCTCGCGAAGGGCGGCCTTGCGCTCGGAAGGAGCGACGAGGCCGTATCGCAAGATGCAGTACACGGCGCGGAAGGCGTCCTTGAGGCCGATCTTCTTCCCCTCTTTCACCGACCGCGGCCGGTAGGAGATGGGCCGTTCGACGAGGCGGAGCGCAGCGCGCCGCCTGTGATGGGCGAGAAGCGCGGTCACCTCCGGCTCGAACCCGAATCGCTCCTCGCGCAGGGGAAGTTTCTTGATCACGTCGGCGCGGATGACCTTGTAGCAGGTCTCCATGTCCGTGAGCCGGAACCCGGTCACGAGGTTGCTCGCGGCGGTGAGCAGCCGGTTGGCGAGCGTGTGCCAGAAGGGAAATCCCGTCCGGCCGCGCAGGAAGCGCGACCCGTACACCACGTCTGCCTCGCCCTGCCGGATGGGTTCGATCAGCCCCGGCAGCTCCATCGGGTCGTATTCGAGATCGGCGTCCTGGACCACCACCACGTCGCCGCTCGCCTCGGCGAAGCCGCGGTGCAACGCGGCGCCCTTTCCGCGGTTCACCGGCTGGTGGAAGATCCTGATGTCGGTGCGGCCGCGCGCCCCGGCGAGAACGGTGCGGGGATCCCGCTCGACCTCGTCCAGGAGGTGCCTGGTCCCGTCGCGGCTGGCGTCGTTGACGATCACCAGCTCCTTGTCGACCGGCACGGCGGCGACGCGGCGGAGGACGTCGAGGACGTGACCTTCCTCGTTGTAGACGGGAATGACGATCGACAGCTTCACGGCAGCGGTACGCTCGTCCGGAGGGCGGGGCGGTGTCAACGGGTTGATTTCGCCCGATCGATCCGCTATTCACTCGCACCCTTTTCGAGAGAGCACATGCGCGAGAACATCCACCCTGCCTACCCGACCGCCAAGGTGCACTGCGCGTGCGGCGCGACCTGGGAGACGCGGTCGACGCACGGCGACCTGCACCTCGACATCTGCAGCAATTGCCACCCGTTCTTCACCGGGAAGCAGAAGCTGATCGACACGCAGGGGCGCATCGACCGCTTCAAGAAGAAGTACGCCAACGCTCCGGCCACGCCTCCGAAGAAGAAGGCCGCGGCAAAGAAGGAAGCCGCCGCCGCGAAGAAGGAAGCCGCCGCCAAGCCCAAGAAGGCCAAGAAGGAAGCCGCCAAGGCTTAGAGCGCATCTCATAACCCCTCCCTTCGCCGCGGACGCGTTTGCATCCGCAACGCTCAGCCGATCCGCGGCGCCGGGCTGCGTCGTTCCTCCTAGGCGTGGTCGTCCACGCCGTCGTCGTCTCTCCTTGCGCGGCTTGCGTCTCGGCTGCCTGGCTCGGTCCGGGGTAATGAGATGTGCTCTTAGTCGCCTCGAAAAAACGAAGGGCCGCTGGGCGGGGAACCCTGCGGCCCTTCTCCTTTCACGGGGCCCGAGGGGGGAGTTCGGGAACCCCGGAGAGAAAACGGCGGCGGCGGTCGGCGCGGGCGAGGGGGGGAATCTCGACCGACGGCGGCCGCCACCGCCCGCCCGATCACTTCTCGCGGGCAGCTACACGATTCAAGCCCTCCTCGTCGCGGAGCACCAGGAGCCGACCCTGGTTCGCGAGCAGGCCGTCCCGCTTCATCTTGTTGATCAGCGTCGAGACGAAGGAACGCGACGCGCCCACCAGGTCCGCCAGGTCCTGCTGCGTGATCCCATGCAGGCAAAGCTCGTTTCCGGGAGCGATGCGCTCGCCGTGCGCCTGCGCCAGCGCGATCAGCATCTCGGCGAGGCGGGCGGGTACGTCCTTACGCGTCAGGCCGAGCACGCGCTGGCGGAGCTGACGGACGCGCTCGTTGAGCGCGCGGATGACGTCGACCGCGAGCGCCGGACGCGCCTCGAGCAGCGCGCGGAAGTCGCGGCCCTCGATGCTCCAGACCTCGCACTTGCCGGAGGAGACGGCCAGCTCCTCCATCAACGAGCCCTCCGGGCGAAGCACTTCGCCGAAGAGATCTCCCGGTTTCAGGATGGAGAGGACGGAGCGGCTCTTTCCCTTGCCCTGCCGCAACAGGCGGACCCGTCCGGAGCGCAACAGGTAGACCTTGTCGGCAGGCAACCCCGGTCGATAGATCACCGCCCCGTGCCCGAACGTCTCCACCTTGAAGTACCCGCGAAAGTCGACCACGTCGGCCGGCGGCAGGCTGGGGGAGGCGAGAGGCTGGAACTGCGGTTGATAGCGGGGATCCGTCGTGAGGGGGCGCATGCTGTGGCTCCGGGCGAGAGGGGTGTCGCCTGGCTGTCGGAGCACCAGCCATGCCAACCGGTGTACAGTGTCGAAAATGACGTGAAATCAATCTAGTGAACGCTAGTTCACACTCCGATCGAGGGGGCGCTTGAACGGATCGTTCACGCCGGAACGTAGAATTGACTGAACGTTTCGTTCAATCGACGCCGCCCGCGATCGCGTACTTCTTGAGCTTTCGTTCCAACGTCGGCCGGGAGATGCCCAGCATCTGACACGTCTTCCCCTTGTGACCCTTCGTCAGCGCCCAGACGCGCACGATGTGGTCGCGTTCCACCTCGTCGAGCGTTGCGATCCGGTCGTTGACCGCGGGCGGAAGCACGGGACCGTCCTGCCGCGCCGTGATCCCGGGATCGACCAGGTGCTCCTCGAGCAGCATGTCGCCTTGGGAGAGGACGGCGGCGCGGGTGAGCACGTTCTCCAGCTCCCGCACGTTCCCGGGCCAGGGGCGCCGCTGCAGCTTCTCGATCACTTCCCTCGGCACCCGCCGCAGGTTCTTGTGCAGCCGCTGGTTGATCTTGACCAACAGGTGCTCGACCAGCAGAGGAACGTCCTCCAACCGCTCGCGGAGCGACGGCAGCCGGAGCGTGACCACTTTCAGCCGCTGATAGAGGTCCTCGCGGAACCGCCCCGCGCGCACTTCGCCGCCAAGGTCGCGATTCGTGGCGGCGAGGATGCGGGCTCGGATCGCGATGCGCCGCACGCCGCCCACCCTCTCCACCTCGCGCTCCTGCAGGACGCGAAGCAGCTTGGCCTGCAGGTTCTGCGAAAGCTCTCCGATCTCGTCGAGGAAGATGCTGCCGTCCTCTGCCAGCTCGAACTTGCCCGGCTTGGCCTGTACCGCTCCGGTGAACGCGCCCTTCTCGTGGCCGAACAGCTCGGACTCGAGCAGCGTGTCGACGATGGCGGAGCAGTTGATCCCGATGAACGGCTTCTGCGGCGCGGAGTAGCTATGGATGACGCGGGCGATCAGCTCCTTGCCGGTGCCGCTCTCTCCCTGGATCAGCACGGTCGCGCGGGAGTTCGCCACCCGGCCCACGTCCTTGAAGAGCTGCTGCATCGGCGGAGAGGTCCCGACGATGTCGTCCATGTCGAACGACCGGCCACCTTCGACCGAGAGATAGTCGGTGCCCCTCGACAGGCGACGGACCTCCAGGGCCCGGTCGAGAGCGACGTCGAAGGCCTGGATGTCGATGGGTTTGTGGATGTAGTCGAAGGCCCCGGCCTTCATGGCGAGGATGGTCGTCGCCATGTCGTGATGGGCGGTGATCATCAACACCGGCGCTTCGGCGGCGCGCTTCTTCAGCTCAGGGATGAGATCGATGCCGGACGCATCCGGCAAGCGCATGTCGAGCACGATGGCCGACGGCGTCGATTCCGACGCCAGGCGGAAGCCCTCGGCGCCGGTGGAGGCCGACATCACGCCGAACCCGCGCTCCTCGAGGTGCATGGAGAGGAGCTCCCGGATCGACCGGTCGTCGTCGACGATCAGGATGCGGTCCATTGGGCGGTCAGGCGGAGAAAGTCACAGAAATAACATTTCCGCCGCCAGGGCGCTCATCGATGCGGACGTCGCCGCGGTGCTCGCGGGCGATTCGCGCCACCACGGCGAGCCCAAGTCCGCTGCCGCGCGCCCGCTGCGGCGTGAACGCCACGAAGGCCTTCTCGCGGACTTCCGGAGAAAGGGTGCGCCCGGGATCGCAGACGGAAAGCTCCCATCCTTCGCCGATTTCCCGCGCAGCGATCTCCACGGCGCCCCCTCCGGTCTCCTCGGTGGCGACGGCCGCCTGGCGGCAGAGGATCTTCACCGCCGTCCGCACGCGGACAGGGTCGAGCGCCTTGGGTCCCATGCGGTCGGGAAGCTTCCGGGAAAACGTCACGCCCCGCGAAGACCACTCCGCTTCGACGCCGGCGACGGCCTCCTCCACCGCGGGGCGCGGATCGGCGGGAACCAGGGACAGCGAGGGCGGCCTCGCGTACTCGAGCACTTCGTTGAGGAGCAGCTCGATGTTCAGCACTTCCCGCAGCGCGATGGACGTCCGGCGCAGATCGTTCTGCGCCAATGTGCCGTGCCGCTCCAGCGTCTGCAGGGCAATTTTCACCGCGCTCAGCGGATTGCGGATCTCGTGCGCGACCAGGGAGGCGAACCGCGCCAGGTCCTCGGCGCGGAGCGCTGCATCCGCCTGCACGTGGCTGGCGGTGAGATCGCGGATCAGCGCCACCGCGCCGCCGTTGACGCCGCGAAGCAGGAGCTGTGCGGCAAAGGGCTGGCCGCCGCGGAGCATCGGCCGCTGCTCCGCCGCCGGAACGTTCGTGCACAGCAAGGCGAGGTCCTTCGCCGCGCGCTCGCCGCCGGAGAACAGCGACCCCGCGGGCTGGCCGACGAGGTCGCCCGCTTTCGCGGACAGGACTTCTTTGGTGTGCCCGGTGGCGAAGACGATGCGAGGCGAAGCGCTCTCATCCCAGGCGACGACGCAGGAGTCCGCCGCAGCCCCGACGGTACGCGTCAGTTCCTCGCAGATCTGTTCGAGCTTCCTCATACGCACGGTCTTGATTATCCGCCCCTGCGCCGCCGCCGCCACTTGTGCGCTCGAGCGTCCGATCTCCGACCGATGTGCCGGGCGACCGTTCGGAAGTACGCTGTCCGACGTTCAAGGGGTCGCCATGCGCCGATTCGTCCGCCGTCTTCTCCGTTCCGAGTCCGGTCAGGGGCTCAGCGAATACCTGATCATCGTCGCCTTGGTCGCCGTCGCCGCCATCGGCGTCGTGACGGTTTTCGGCCGCGACATCCGCGAGCTGTTCAGCGGCACCACCGACAGCCTGGCGGGCAACCAGGCGACGAATACGGCCCGCAAAGCCACCGTGAAGGCGAGCAAAAACCTGAAGACTTTCGGGAAGTACAACGCGTCTTCCGGAGACTAGTCGCGGCCGCCGAAGGCGCCTTAGCGACTGCTTCTGAGGCCTGTACAGTCGAAGGCCGGGACCCCCCTTTCGTGTTATCTGAGGACCATGGCTCGCGACACCAAAGGACAGGACAAGACCGTCCGGTCCGACGAGCACAACTCCCGGGGGATCGAGCTCGCCGACCGGGGGTGGCTGGACGAGGCGATCAAAGAGTTCAAGAAGGCGATCGAGCTCGATCCGGCCTCCGCGCACGCCCACGACAACCTCGCCACGGTCTATTCGGAGAAGAAGCTCTTCGCCCAGGCGCTGGAGGAGTACCTGACGGCGCTGAAGCTGGAGCCGGACAGCGCGACGGCCCACTACAACCTCGCCTGTTTCCTGGCGACCCACGCGCACGACATGGCAATCGAGCAGTACAAGGACGCCATCGAGCTCGACCCGGAATATCCGGACGCGCACCTGAACCTCGGGATGACGTACGCCGATCTGGATCAGCGCGACGAAGCGAAGGCAGAGTTCAAGGCGGCCATCGAGCTGGATCCGCACGATCCTCTCGCCCGCCACGAGCTCGCTGCCATGCTGATGGACGAGGGCGATTATCGGGGCGCCATTGGACTGCTCAACGAGGTGGTGCGCCTGGAGCCGGAGAACTACGAGGGCTGGCTCGATCTGGGCATCTCGTACGCGCAGAAGGGCTTCTACCAGGAAGCGGAGCGGTGCTACGCGAAGGCGCGCGAGCTGAATTCGGAGGACGTCCTTCTGAACTACAACGTCGCGGCGCTGTATTCGCTGTGGGACCGCAGGGCGGACGCGCTTTCCGCTTTGCGCAAGGCGCTCGAGAAGGAGCCGTCGAAGGTCCGGAGCTGGCTCGCGGCGGATCCGATGTTCGACGGGCTCAAGGGCGCACCCGAATTCGAGCAGCTGCTGGCGCTGAACTGAGTACCGTCGCCGAAGGCGCGCCGGACTCAGTTCGGCCGTCTGAACGCATCCCGCACGTTTGCAATGCCCGGATTGCAAATCTGCAATCCGGCGCGAGTGTGCGCGGGTGTAATTCGCACCTGATTTCAACAGAGTCCTCCGTGGCATGGATGCTGCTCTACTCCTGGGGGAAGCGTTCGCCGCCGGGGGAATGGTGTCCCCCGCCACCCCGGCACCGCGCGCTTCAATTTTCGCAGCCCCCGGATATTGGCTCCGGGGGCTTTTTCTTCGCCACGCGCCGCTTGAACTGCATCGTGGCCGGCGATAGACCGCGCCGCATGAAGCTCGCCACCCTGTCGGTGCACGCCGGCGCGCCCGAAGGACCGAACGCGCCGATCACCACCCCCATCGTCCAGTCGACCACCTTCCGGTTCGAGAGCGCCGAGGCGGTGCAACGGTACGCGCGCGGCGAAAGCGGCCTTTACATGTACAGCCGCGACGAGAATCCCACCGTGCGCGCAGCCGAGGCGGCGCTGGCGGCGCTGGAGGGTGCGGACTCCTGTGTGCTGTTCGGCAGCGGCATGGGCGCCATGACCGCCGCCGTGATGGCGCTCGTGTCCGGCGGTGAAGAGGTCGTGGCCGCAACGGCATTGTATGGCGGCACCTACAAGCTCTTGCGCGACGTCCTCAGCCGGTTCGGCGTGAAGACCCGCATGGCCGAGCCGGAAGCTCTGGTGGACGCCTGCGCCCGGGGCGGCGCGAAGCTCTGCCTCTTCGAATCGCCCACCAACCCGACCCTGCGCGTCCTCGACGTCGCTGCGGTGGCGCGCTCGGCGAAGTCGGCGGGAGCCGTTTCCTTGATCGACTCGACGTTCGCGCCGGCCCTGGTGCAGCGCCCCCTCGCCCTCGGCGTGGATCTGGTGATGCATTCGGCCACCAAGTTCCTCAACGGCCACAGCGATCACCTGTGCGGCGTCATCGCCGGGCGGCGCGACCTGGTGGACAAGGTCCGCAGCGTCGCCAGCCGCCTTGGCGCCGCGCTCGATGCGCAGGTCGCATACGATCTGCTCCGCGGGCTGAAGACGTTTGCCGTCCGGATCGAGCGGCAGTGCGCGAGCGCGCTTTCGGTCGCGCGTTGGCTGGAGTCGCAGGGCTCGGTGAAGAGAGTCTGGTACCCGGGACTTCCCAGCCATCCCGATCACGACCTGGCGCGCCGGCAGATGAACGGATTCGGCGGCATGGTGACGTTCTCGGTAGGTCGCGCGTGCCGCCAGCCTCGGCGGTCCGGAGACGCTCACCAGCCTTCCCATCCTCTTCAGCCACACCGGCTACAGCGCGGAGGAGCTGCGCCGCGCCGGCGTCGACGAGGGCATGGTGCGCATGAGCGTGGGCCTCGAGGATCCCGACGATCTGATCGCCGATCTGAGGCAGGCGATGGAGTAACCCGCGTCAGCCGAGGGGGAGGACTCGGGCTTCCTTGCGGGCGTGCGCTACGGCGTCGCGGAGTTGGTCGTACAGCCGCTTCGCCGAGGCGACCGGACCGACCAGCAGCATCGGCTCCAATTGATCGCTCGAGATCACGGTGATGCGCCCCACGCCACGGACCCGCTCGAGCAATGTCTGCTCCAGCGCCACGTCGCGGACGCGCCAGAGATCGATGCTCTCGTAACGCTTGCCGAGGATGCCGCGCTCGATCTCCAGCCGCTGCGGCGTGAGGGTGTACCGCACCGACCGCCGCCCGGCGAACGTCGCGAGCAGATAGAGCGCCCAGAGGAGGAACGCTGCAGCGACCGGGCCGGCGATCACCGGCGGCAGGGAGCGCCGGTACCCGACCGCGGTCATTCCGAGTGCGCCGCAGGCGCAGAGGCCGGCGCCCCACAGACGGAGGCGGGCGTCGGCGCGAACGGAGAAGAGAGGCGGGGGCTCGTCGCCCACCAGGCGAAGCTGCGGGGCCATGGCGCCGAGTCTACCATTGGGGCGTGGAACCGCTCCCGCGCAGCTTCTACGATCGCAACGCGGTGAAGGTGGCGCCGGCGCTGCTCGGGTGCATCCTCGCCCGACGTGTGCGCGGCGCGTACGTCCTCGGGCGCATCGTGGAGACGGAGGCCTACGTCGGCGAGCACGACCTGGCCTGCCACGCCCGCGCGGGCCGCACCGCCCGGACGGAGGTGATGTACGGCGAGCCAGGCCACGCTTACGTGTACCTGATCTACGGAATCCACCAGATGCTGAACTGCGTCTGCGGGCCGGGCAGCGACGCGAATGCAGTCTTGATCCGCTCCGTCGAGCCGGTACCCGATTCGCTGCCCTGGCTCCATTCCACCGCGCGTGGGCCCGGCAACGTCTGCAAGGCGTTCGGAGTGAAGGCGTCGCACAACCGCGCCGACCTGTGCGATCCGCAGGGCGAGCTGATCGTGCTGCCCCGGCGGGGACGCCCGCGGATCGCGCGCGGGCCCCGGGTCGGCGTCGACTACGCCGGGAAATGGGCGGCGGAGCCCCTGCGCTTCTGCGACGCGGACAGCCCCCATGTCTCGAGACCTGCCCAGTCTCAGAAGTAGCCGCAACGCCGCACTTGCGGTGCGGCGGCGGCCATCCCGGTGAGCACATCTGCGGCCCTAGAATCAAGCTTGAGAATCGGCGGGGATCGTGGTGACCTGCGGTCCGATGAAAATCCGCCGTCTGGAGATCTCCGGCTTCAAGTCGTTCGCGGATCGAGTCGTCTTTTCCTTCGATGAGGGCATCACCGGAGTGGTGGGCCCGAACGGGTGCGGCAAGAGCAACGTCGTGGACGCCGTCCGCTGGGCAATGGGCGAGCAGAGCGCGAAGCACCTGCGCGGCCGCGCCATGGAGGACGTGATCTTTTCGGGGTCGGAATCGCGTGCCGCGACGGGCATGGCGGAGGTCTCGCTCACCTTCCAGAACGACGGCCGGCTGGTGCCGCCGCAATATGCGGGCTTCGGCGAGATCACCGTCACGCGCCGGCTCTTCCGCAACGGAGACAGCGAGTACGAGATCAACAAGGCCGCCTGCCGCCTGATGGACATCACCGAGCTGTTCCTCGGCACCGGCGTCGGCACGCGCGCGTACTCGATCATCGAGCAAGGCCGGATCGGCCTGATCGTCAGCGCCAAGCCGGAAGACCGCCGCGCCTTCATCGAGGAAGCGGCGGGCGTCACCAAGTACAAGGCGCGCCGCAAGCAGGCCGAGCGGAAGCTGGAGGCTACCGATCAGAACCTTCTCCGCCTCTCCGACGTGGTCGGCGAAGTCAGCAAGAGGCTGCAGTCCCTGGAGCGGTCGGCAAAGAAGGCTACGAGGTTCCGCGAGCTCCGGGCGGAGCTGCGCGAGCTGGAGCTGCTCGCCTCCTGCCGCCAGTACCTGGCGTTCCGGGACACGGAAAGCGGGCAGGCCCGGGAGCTGAGCGAGGCGGGTGAAGCCGAGAACGTCGCGCTCGCGCATGCCGCGCGCCTCGAGGCGGGCCTCTCCGCGGTCGAGGACGAGAAGAAGGTGCAACAGCTGGCCGATCAGTCCCACGCCATCGACAAGCAGCTCCGCCTCTCCGAGCAGGAGATGGAGTTCGCCAAGCGGGAGCGGGAGACCATCGCTACCCGCCAGGCGCAGCACGAGGAGGAGGTCTCGCTCCTCGGAGTGCGCCTCGAGTTGCTCGGGCGCGAAGAGGAGGGGCTGCGCCTGGAGGGGCAGAAGCTGGCCGATGCCTCCGCCGAGGACGAGACGCGCCAGAAGCAAGCCGAGGAGTCTCTGCAGTCGGCGCTCAAGGAAATCCACGACGCGCAGCACACGGTGGAAGGCGAACGGCACGAGGCGGTGAGCGTCCTCACGCGACTGGCCAATCACCGCACGAATCTCGTCAACCTGGAGAAGCGCCGCACCGAGCTCGGCGGGCGACTGCAGAAGACGTCGGCGGAGAAGGAGCAGCTGGAGGCGCGCGCGCAGGAGCTCGCGCGCCAGCGCGACGAGCTGGCGCAGAAGCTGGCGGAGGCGCAGGCGAAGCGCCGCGAGCTGCACGAGCACAAGGTCGCCACCGAGGCGGATCTCGCCGCTGGACGCGCCGAGCAGCGCGAGAGCGAGACGCAGCTCATCAAGCTCCGCGAGGAGCTGGCCGACCGGCGCAGCCGCCTCACCTCGCTGCTCGAGCTGCAGAAGAACTTCGAGGGATACGGGCGCGGCGTGAAGGCGATCATGCTGCGCGCGGAGGAGGAGCGGCGCCGGGACGGCGTCTACGGGCTCGTCGCCGACGTCCTGCGGGTGGAGCGGCGCTACGAGCGCGCCATCGAGGCGGTGTTGGGAGAGCGGCTGCAGCTCGTGCTGGTCGAGAGCCACGCCGCCGGCCTCAAGGCGGTGGACTATCTGCGCAAGGCCGCACAGGGGCGCGCTTCCTTCGTTCCGCTCACCGAGATGGAGCAGCTCCCGCTGGTTCCGGAGGCCGCCGCGTTGCCGGCGCCGGAAGATACGGTGCGCGCTGTCGACGTGGTGGCCTGCGCCCCGGAGCACGAGCGGGTGCGCAACTACCTGCTCGCGGACGTCTTCCTCTGCGAGACGCTGGCGGCGGCCCTCGCGCTGTGGGCGCGGAACCCGGGTGAGCGGACCTTCGTCTCCACCGACGGCGAGGTGGTCGACAAGGAGGGCGTCGTTTCCGGCGGCGCGCTCGAGGGCGTCGGGGATGGACTGCTGCACAAGCGGCGCGAAGTGCAGGAGCTGGCGGACACGGTGCAAGAGCTCGAGGCGCGGCTGCAACTGGCGACCGAGCGAGTGCAGCAGCTCGGTGCGCGCGTCCAGGCCACCGACACGCAGGTCAAGCGGCTGCTTCACGAGGAGCGCGAAGAGGAACTCTCCCACCTTCGCCTCGAGCGGGACGTCGCGCGGCTGCAGGAGGACCTCGGCCGCATCGCCCAACGCGACCAGGTGCTCCGGCACGAGACCGAGCACCTCGAGTCGGCGATGGGCGAGGTGGCCCGCGAGGAGCAGGCTTCGCGCGAGGCCGTCGCCGCCGGCGAGGGCGAGCAGAGCGAGCGAGAGGCGCGGCTGCGCGCGCTGCAGGCCGATCTGTCCCGGGCGCGGGAGCGCGCGGAGTCCGTCCAGGCCGAGGTGACCAAGGCCAAGGTGAGCAACGCCGCCATCGCGGAGCGGCGCGAAGGCGTGGGCCGGTCGCTGCAGCGTCTCCTCGACTCCCGCTCGGAAGTCGAGTCGCGCCGCGAGAAGCTCCGAACCGAGATCGACCAGGGCAAGGAGCGCGACGCCGCGCTGCAGGCGAAGGGACAGGTCGCGCAAGAGGAGCTGCGCCGCCTTCTCGCCGAGTCGGAGCGCCTCCGCGACGAGCTCGGGCGGGCGCGGGCCCGGTACGAGCAGGCGCAGGAGCGGCTCCGCGGCGGAGACGAGGAGGTGCGCACGGCGCGCGAGGAGGCGCGAGCGGTCGGCGAGCGCCGCGGCAAGTCGGAGCTGGCGCTGCAGGGTACGCGGCTCGAGATCAACCACCTCGAGCAGCAGGTCCGCGAACGGCACCTGATGGAGCTGACCGACGTCGCCGCGGCGAAGAAAGATGCCGCGCTGCAGTTGGACGTGACCGTCGCCGAAGAGCAGATGCACTCGCTGCGCGAGAAGATCGACGCGCTCGGCGAGGTGTCGCTCACCGCCATCGACGAGGCACGGGAAGTCGGCGAGCGCTTCGCCTTCCTCTCCTCCCAGAAGGCGGATCTGGAGGAGGCCATCGCCAAGCTGCGGTCGGCGATCGCGCGGATCGATCGGGCATCGAAGGAGCGCTTCCGCGAGACCTTTCAGCTCGTCAACGACCGCTTCCAGCAGGTGTTCCCCCGCCTCTTCCGCGGCGGCAAGGCGGAGCTGCAGCTCGTCGAGGATCCGGCGAACCCGTCGGCGGAGCCGGGCGTGGAGATCGTGGCGCAACCTCCGGGCAAGAAGCTCGCGTCGGTGAACCTCCTCTCCGGCGGAGAGAAGGCCTTGACCGCGGTCTCGCTCATCTTCGCCATCTTCCTGATCAAACCGACTCCGTTCTGCCTCCTCGACGAAGTGGACGCCCCGCTCGACGAGGCGAACGTCGGCCGGTACAACGAGATGGTCCGCGAGATGAGCCGCAGCTCGCAGTTCATCGTGATCACGCACAACAAGCGCACGATGGAAGTGGCGGACTCGCTCTACGGCGTGACCATGGAGGAGCCGGGCATCTCGAAGATCGTCTCGGTCAAGCTCTCCCCACAAGCCGCTACCGCCGCCGCGTAGCGACTCTCCACGCATTCCTGTATCGATCGATCCGACGCCTGCGCGCCGCCGGCGTCACGCAAGCGAGACATGATCGAGATGCTCCCGAGTGTCACGTGCGGTAATGTCGACACATGCGCATCTCGACAGTCGCGGTAATTGCCACGGTGTTCGTTGCGGTGAGGGCGCGCGCGGATGACACCAAGCCGCCACAGATCTCGGAAGTGCGGGCGAGCCTGAAAGGCGGGCAGGTCCAGATCGAGGCCCGCATCACCGACGAGACCGGCGTGCTCTCCGCCATCTGCCATCACCGCGGCGCCGGAGGCAGGGCCGAGGATTCGCCGATGATGAGGAACGACTACGACGACGTGTTTCGCGCCAGCTTCCCGGGCGGGCTGGACACCGAGTACTGGATCGAAGCCAGCGATCTCCTCGGAAACGGGCCCGCGACCTATGGGTCGTCGGCGAAGGCGTTCGCCGTGGGCTCCGCGGCGCCGGCGGAGAAAACGCCTCGCGCGCAGCCGCCTCCGCGAAAGCAGGCGGAGCCGAGACCGCCGCGCGAACGGGTCACGGCCAAGGCCGCGCCGCCGCCCTCCGTCGAGCACAGCCGACCCGGAACCTCGCCTCCCGAGGGACGCGACTTCCTGGTGCGCACGAAGATCAGGAGCGAATCTCCGGTCGCGCTCGCCGTCCTCCAGGTGCGCCCGCAGGGCAACACCACCTTCACCAACATGCCGCTGACGCGCACCGAGGGCGAGACCTGGGAGGCGCAGATCCCCGCGGCGATGGCGCACGGCAATGTGGAGTACTTCATCACCGCCAGGAACGAGGCCGGGCAGGCGACCCGCCAGGGAGAGGGCGGCTCCCGCGCTCCCTACGTGATCGCATTCAAGAAGGCCGTAGTCACTGCCACGCCGCAGGCCGCCCCGGCGACGACCGCTCCGCCGCAAGCGACGGGCCCCTTCATCTTCACCGACAATCCGCCGGTGCGGATCCCGCCTGGGCGTCCGTTCGTGCTGCGCGCGCAAGTGGTGCCGCCGACGGACAAGGGCGAGATGCCCGACCGGGTCGCCATCCTCTGGCGCGGCAACGACGCGCAGGATCAGCTCACCGACATGGTGCGCGACGAGACCGGCGGGTGGGGCGGGTACAAGGCCGAGTTGCCGCCGCAGGACGAGGGAGCGATCTTCTTCCAGATCGTCGCCTGCGACGCCGCCGCCACCAAGTGCGGCATCGACACCGGCAGCAAGCGCAAGTGGCACGCGACCGCCATCGCCGCACAGGCGGGCGCTTCCAGGCCGCTGCCGCTCGACGCGGTGAGCACCAAGGCTCCTCCCACGCTTCCGGAGTAATCCGGTCCAGGCCTTGCTTTTTGCCCGCGGCTGAGCGATCTGCGCGCTCCCGTGCTGCTCGCGCTCGAAACCACGCAGATCGCCATCGCGGTCGCCCTGCTGATCGCCGCGGCGCTGATCATCGCGCTGCTCGCCCGCGCCTTCGTCTCCCGCAGGGCGCGTCCTCCCGGCGAGCTGCCCGCGGCGCCAGAACGCGAGACCATCGAGCCCGCGAAGGTCTCCATCTCAGAGGCGGCGCCGCCAGCGGAGCGCGTTGCCCGCGAGAAGCGCGCGCGGGAAGAGCTCGCCGAATCGGAGCAGCGGCTCGAGGTGGCGCACGAGGCCGCCCGCCGCGAGCCGCAGTCCTCCGCCGCCCGTGCGGAGGTCGACCGCTACGAACGAGAAGTCGCGGACCTGCGGCGCCGCGCGGACTACGAGCACCGCAAGACCGAGGAGGCGCTGGAAAAGGCACGCCGGCAGGCGGAGGCTGCCGCCCGCGAAGAGTCGGCAGCGCGGGCACGCGCGGAAGAGCAGGCGCGCGTCGAGGCCGAGCGCCGGACGCTGGAAGAAACGCGGCGAAGGCTGGCGCAACAGGAAGCAGGCCGGACTCTCGCCGAGGGCTTGGCGAAGACCCGGAGTGGTTTCATCGCCCGCCTCAATGCGTTCGTCGGCGCCAGCAAGGACCTGGACGACGCCGCGCTCGCGGAGCTGGAGGAGATTCTCTTCTCCGCGGACGTGGGCGTCCACACGGCGACCGCGCTTCTGGAGAGCGTGCGCGAACGGCTCAAACGCCGTGAGCTCTCGGATCTGGCCAGGGTGAAGGCCGCCTTGCGCGAGGAGATCGAACGCATCCTCTCCCAGGCATCCGGCCCTCACGGCGGCCTGCCCGACGCGCCGCCGCCGCAAGTGGTGATGGTCGTCGGCGTGAACGGCACGGGAAAGACGACCACCATCGGCAAGCTCGCGGCAAAGATGAAAGCCGCCGGCAAGTCCGTCATCCTCGGCGCCGGCGATACCTTCCGCGCCGCCGCCGGCGAACAGCTCGACGTGTGGGCCGATCGCGCGCAGGTCCCGATCGTCCGCGGCAAGGACGGCACCGACCCCGGCGCGGTGCTCTTCGACGCGGTGACGCGCGCCCGCGGCGAGAAACTCGACGTGGTGCTCTGCGACACCGCCGGCCGCCTGCACACGAAGCCCAATCTGATGGAAGAGCTGAAGCGGCTGAAGCGGACGCTGTCCAAGGCCCAGGAAGGCGCCCCCCACGAGGTGCTGCTGGTCGTCGACGCCACCACCGGCCAGAACGCCATCCAGCAGGCCCGCCAGTTCCACGACTCGCTGGGCGTGACCGGATTCGTCCTTACCAAGCTCGACGGCACCGCGAAAGGCGGCGTCATCATCGGCATCTGCGACACGCTGAAAATCCCCGTGCGCTACGTCGGCATCGGCGAGAAGGTGAGCGACCTGAAGGAGTTCGACGCCCACGAGTTCGTCGAGGCGCTGTTTGCGGAGTAGGCGCTCCCGCGCCGGAGGCCCGGGTGTGCGCCTATGCTTTGGCCTGTACAGTATGCTTTAGCGGACATGTCCACGCGCGGCACCATCCTGGTGGTCGACGACGAGCAGGCGAACCTGGACTCGCTCGAGCGGATCTTCGCGCGCGAGGGGTATCGCATCCTGCTCGCACGCAACGGTCAGGCGGCGGTGGAGACGCTGCGCGCCGAGCCGGTGGACGTCGTGCTGACCGACCTCATGATGCCGGCGATGAGCGGGCAGGAATTGCTCCGAGCGGTGCGGGCCGTCGCGCCCGACGCGGAAGTGGTCCTGATGACCGCCTACGGGACCGTGGACGCCGCGGTGGCGGCGATGAAGGACGGCGCCTACGACTTCCTCACCAAGCCGCTGAAGCGTCATGCGGTGCTGAAGAGCGTCCAGCAGGCCATCGAGAAGCGCCGGCTCGTGCAGGAGAACAAGCAGCTTCGCGCCCGCCTCGCCGGGGCCGAGCAGCCCATCGTCGGCCAGAGCCCGTCGCTGCGCGCGACGCTCGACATCATCCGGCAGGCGGCGCCCTCCTCGGCGACGGTGCTGCTGCTCGGTGAGAGCGGCACCGGCAAGGAGCTCTTCGCGCGCGCTCTCCACGAGCACTCGGCCCGCGCATCGGGGCCTTTCGTGCCCATCAACTGCGCCGCGATCCCCGAGACGATCCTCGAAGCTGAGCTCTTCGGGTACGAACGCGGCGCATTCACCGGCGCGGTGCAGCGCAAGGAAGGCCGCATCGAGCGGGCCCAGGGCGGCAGCCTTTTCCTCGACGAGGTCGGCGAGCTGACGCCGTCGGTCCAGGTGAAGCTGCTCCGCTTCCTGCAGGATGGGGAGATCGAGCGCCTGGGCGGAACCGGCACCATCAAGGTGGACTGCCGTGTGGTGGCCGCCACCAACCAGGATCTCTCCGCGCGCGTCCGCGAAGGAAAGTTCCGCGAGGACCTCTACTACCGGCTGAACGTCATCCAGGTGGTGCTGCCGCCGCTGCGCGATCGCGTGGAGGACGTTCCTCTCCTCGCCGACCACTTCATCGCGCGGTACGCGGCCAAGAACGGGAAATCGATCCGCGGCCTCACGCGCGCGGCGCTCGCCGCACTGGAGGCCTACCCTTGGCCCGGCAACGTCCGAGAGCTGGAGCACGCCATCGAGCGCGCTGTGGTGCTCTCGCGCGGCGAAGAGATCGACGTGGACGATCTGCCGGAGTCCGTTCGCGCCGGGGGCGCCGCGCGCAATGCCGGCGTGGCCGGCGCCCTCGAGGGTCGTACCCTCGCGGTGCCGCTCGGGACGACGATGGAAGAGATCGAGCTGCGCGTCATCCGCGAGACGCTGCGTCAGACGAAGGGAGACAAGAACCTCGCCGCGCAGCTGCTCGGCATCGCCGCGCGCACCATCTATCGCAAGCTCGATCGGGAGAAGGACTAAGCAGCGTTGGCGGCCGGTGACAAATTGTCACGCCGGCAATGCTCGCCGTTGTCACCTTGTCGCCCGGCCGCCCTCCAACCGTCCCGAGCGACGGATTCCTGAGCGGCTCCGCTGGCATGGCGCTTGCTGCTCCGCTCGGTATGGAGCTCGTCCTCCAGCGATACTCGTGGGCGTTCGACGCCGTCGCAGTGTTGCTCGGCGCGTATCTCGCCGCGCGCACCGTGAACACGATCGCCGCCGCCGCCATCGCGCCGAAGCCCGCCCTGGTGCAGCAGGCTGGAGCCACGCCGCAGTCCGCCGCCCAGCCGCAGCGTGTGGAGCTCGACGCCGACAAGGTGGCGAAGCTGTTCGACGTCCCGCTGCCGAAGCCGCCAGCGCCCGGCGCCGAGACGACGCAGACGCAGCGCGCCGGCTGGAACCCCGTGCCCGTCCGCTCGTCGCTGCACGGCACTCTGATCGGAACCGCCATCGCCGATCCCGCGAAGTACTCGCTTTGCCAGATCACCAACCCGGACGTGAACGAGACGCAGGTCTATGCCATCGGCGAGAAGTACCAGGACGCGCGGATCTACGCGATCGAGAAGGAGCGCGTGCTGATCGACAATGCCGGCGTCAACGAGTACATCGACAACAGCCTCGCCGCGCCGCCCAACCTGGGAGTGATCCCGATCGTCCAGCCGGGCGCCCTGGGACAGGCGCAGGCCGGCGGCGGCGAGGGCGTCCGGCAGCTCTCCGAGAACCAGTACGTGGTGGCGCGGAGCGAGATCAACAACGCGCTCACCAACCTCTCCGACCTCGCCACCAAGGCGAGGATCGTCCCCTCGTTCAAGAACGGGGTGGCGAACGGGTTCAAGCTGTTCTCCATCGTGCCCGATTCGCTCTACGCCAAGATCGGCGTGCAGAACGGCGACGTGATCCGGCGCATCAACGGCTACGAGATGAACAGCCCGGACAAGGCGCTGGAGATCTACCAGAAGCTGCGCGACGCGAACCGCATCGAGATCGAGCTCGAGCGCCGCGGCGAGACCTTGCGCAAGACGTACTCCATCGAATGACCCGGGAGAACTTCGTGCATCCCCTGCGCTGGGCTTTCTTGCTCCCGCTCGCGGCGACCCTCGTCGCCGCGCCACCGTCGCGCGCGCAACAGCAGCCGCCGCCGCAGCCGCCGCCGGAACTGCCGCCGCCGCAGCAACAGCCGCCGCAGCAGCAACAGCCGCCGCCCCCGCCGCAGACGCCTCCACCGCGGCGACCCGTCCCGATCGTCCCGCCGCGAACGCCGCCGGCAAATCAGCCCGCTCCTGCGCAGCCCGGGGCGACGCGCGCCACCCAGCCGCCACCGAGCGCGCCCGTCGACAAGAAGGAGATCCACAACCAGGCGCGCACGGTGGTGATGTCCTTCGACAAGCGGGACCTCACCGAAGTGATCCAGTTCGTCAGCCAGTTCACCCAGCGCAACTTCATCTTGCCGGAGCGCGTCGCCGGGAAGATCACCATCCTCTCCAACTCGCCGATCCCCGCCGACGACGTGTGGAACGTCTTCGTCGCCGCACTCGACGCCAACAACTGGTCCGTCTATCCGGTCGGCAAGTACTGGAAGCTCGTGGAGAAGAAGCAGTCCTCCCGCGCGAACATCCCCATCTATCTCGACCGCGGGCAGGAGGCGCCGCCCACCGAGCAGATGGTCACCAGGCTGTTCAAGCTCCGCTATGTCGAAGCGGACCAGATGCGCAACGTGCTGAACCAGTTCACGTCGCGCGACTCCGATTTCCAGATCTTCCCGCCGGACACGCTGGTGATCAGCGACCTCGGCCTGAACATGCGCAGGCTGGAGAAGCTGGTCGCGCAGCTGGACCAGCCGGGCGGCTCCGAGGAGATCCACATCGTCCCCGTGCAGTACGCGGGAGCGCAGGAGCTCGCGCAGAAGCTGACCGAGATCTTCCAGGCGCAGGCGCCGGCCCAGCGGGGCGGCGTCGCCCGCCAGCTCGGCGTCGCCGAGCCGGTCGTCCAGCCCGGACAACCGCTCCCCGTCCCTCAACCCGGACAGGCCCCTGCCGGCACCGGCGGCCCGGTGCAGATCGGCAAGATCATCCCGGAGGAGCGGACGAACAAGCTCATCGTCATCGCCGGCGCCCGTTCTTTCAACCGGGTGATGCAGCTGATCCGCCAGCTCGACGTCCCCGCCGGCGAGGGCGGTGTCCACGTCTATTACCTGGAGAACGCCAAGGCCGAGGACGTCGCCGCCACGCTGCAGGCGCTGGCGCAGGGAGCCGCTGCGCGACACACCACCGGACCCACGGGTGCCGCCGGGGCGCGCCCCCCGGGTCCGCCGCAGGCGACGCCGGCCGGGGCCGCAGCCCCTGCGGGACCGGTCTCCGCCGATCTCTTCGCCGGCGAGGTGAAGATTACCGCCGACAAGAACACCAACTCGCTGGTGGTGATCGCCTCGCAGGCCGACTACCGGAACCTGGTCAAGGTCGTGGAGCGTCTCGACATCCGCCGCCGCCAGGTATTCGTCGAAGCGGTGATCATGGAAGTGAATCTCGAGAACGACCTCGAGGTCGGCGTCTCCGCGCACGGCGGTACCATCCTCAACGACGTCAGCTTCCGCGGAGCAAAGGGCGACGCTCCCTTGGTCGTCGGCAGCGAGCTCGGCGGCCTCAGCTCCCTCGGCGGCGTGACCTCGCTGGGATCGCTGGGAGGCTTCCTCGCGGGACTGCAGGGCCCCCCCATCACGGTGCCCGGCCTGAACGTCTCACTGCCCTCCTTTGCCATCCTGCTCAACGCATTGCAGAGCTCGAGCGACGTGAACGTGATCAGCACTCCCCACGTGATCATGACCGACAACACCGAGGGAGAGATCACCGTCGGCCAGAACGTCCCCTTCCAGGCGGCCTATTCGCCGACCAGCTCGGCGCTGACCTCTCTCGTCTCCGGCACCTCGGGGACCACCACCGGCACGACGAATACCGCCGCCACCTCGTTGCTCGGCCTCGGCGGCCTCGGGTCCCTCTACGCGCCCATCCAGCGGCAGAACGTCGAGCTGCGCCTGCGGATCAAGCCACAGATCAACGAGAGCGACTACGTCCGCCTCGACGTCGACGAGCAGACCGAAGAGATCGCCAGCGTCGACAAGCAGCTCGGTCCCACCACCTCCAAGCGCAGCGCGAAGACCACGGTGGTGGCCAAGGACCAGGAGACGGTGGTGATCGGCGGACTGATCCAGGAGCGCAGCACCCGCAGCGTGCAGAAGGTCCCGGTGCTGGGATCGCTGCCGCTGCTCGGCTGGCTTTTCCGCAACGAGTCGACGAAGAAGACCAGGACGAATCTATTGTTGTTCCTCACTCCCTACATCATCCGCGACCAATCCGATTACCGGCGCATCTTCGAGCGCAAGATGTCCGAGCGCGCGGAGTTCGTGAAGCGCTTCTACGGCGACGAGGGCCGCTACGAGGCCGCCGTCGACTACGACCGCAAGCCGGGACCGCTCGCCCGGGTGCGACGAGGTGTGCAGCAAGAGCTGAACCGCTACGAGAACGGGGGCCCCGGCGGCGCCGATCAGCGGGTCATTCGCCCCGGCCAGCGTTATGCTCCGCCGGAGCTGGACAAGGGCGGAGTCAACCCGGCGATCCGGATTCCATCGCCTGCTCCCCTTCCCGCCGAGCCGAAGCAGGAGCCTGCGCCGGGCACGCAGGCGCCCCCCGAACAGCCGCCGCCAGAGCCGGCGCCGTCGGAAGAGAAGCCCGATCAGGAGGGTTGACGCAGGATGGAAGGCATCGCAGACGCGCCCGCGCGCAAGCCCGCCCCGCGCAACCTGACCGGGCTGCGGCTCGGCGAGATCCTGCTCGCGCACGGCGCCGTCACGCGCGAGCGCGTCGACGAAGCGCTGGCGGCGCAAACCGAGCGCGGCGGTCGACTCGGCGAGGTGCTCGTCTCGCTCAAGGCGTGCTCCGAGGAGCAGGTGCTGAAGGCGCTCGCGGCGCAGCTCGAGCTTCCCTACCAGATGCGGGTGGGAACCGAGGAAGTCTCGCAGGACCTGATCTCCAAGGTGCCCATCAACTTCGCCAAGCAGGCGCGGCTCCTTCCCCTGCGGATGGACGGAGACCGCGTGGTCGTCGCCATGGCCGATCCGATGGACACCGGCGCCGTGGACAGCCTGCGCCTGCTGCTCGGCGCCTCGGTGTCGACGTTGATCGTCCCCACCCAGTCCATCCTCGACTGCATCAACTCGGTCTACGACCGCGCCCGGAACGAGGCGGAGCAGCTCGTCGGCGATCTGGAAGCGGGCGACCTCGACACCGTCGCACACGAGTTGGAGGAGCCTCAGGACCTGCTCGACTCGAGCGACGAGGCGCCCATCATCCGGCTCGTCAACTCGCTCCTCTTCCGCGCCGCGAAGGAACGCGCGAGCGACATCCACATCGAGCCGCAGGAGAAGGACATCTGCGTGCGCTTCCGGGTGGACGGCGTTCTGCAGGAGGTGATCCGCCCGCCCAAGCGGTTCCAGAACTCGATCAGCTCGCGCGTGAAGATCATGGGCGGGCTGAACATCGCCGAGAAGCGGCTGCCGCAGGACGGTCGCATCCGCGTCAAGCTCGCCGGGCGCGATATCGACATCCGCCTCTCCACCACCCCCACGGTCTTCGGCGAGCGGGTGGTGATGCGCCTTCTCGACAAGAGCACGGTGCTCCTCGACCTGGTGGAGATCGGGATGGACAAGGAGCAGCTCCGGATCATGGAGTCGCTCATCCACCGCTCGCACGGCATCATTCTCGTCACCGGACCCACCGGCTCGGGAAAGACCACCACGCTGTACGCGGCGCTGAGCCGCATCAACCGCCCCGACCTGAACATCATGACCATCGAGGACCCGGTCGAGTACCAGCTCCAGGGCATCTCGCAAACGGCGGTGAACCCGAAGATCGAGCTCACGTTCGCGAACGGGCTGCGCAGCTTCCTCCGCCAGGACCCGGACGTAATCATGGTCGGAGAGATCCGTGACCTGGAGACGGCCGAGATCGCCATTCAGGCTTCGCTCACCGGCCACCTGGTCTTCTCCACCGTCCACACCAACGACGCCGCCGGCGCCGTCACCCGCCTGGTGGACATGGGGGTGGAGCCGTTCCTCGTCGCCTCCTCCCTGATGGGCATCCTCGCCCAGCGCCTCGTCCGCGTGGTCTGCAAGGAGTGCCGGGTTCCCTATTTCCCCACGCCCGAGGAGCTGAAGGAGATCGGGCTCACTCCGGACGACGTGCGCGAGACCAGCGGCGGGATGCTCTACAAGCCAGGCGCCTGCGAGCAGTGCAACAACACGGGGTACCGGGGGCGCTCCGGCATCTACGAGATGATGCTGATGGACGACGAATTGCGCCAGCTCACGCTCAAGAACGTGGACAGCGGGACCATCAAGCGGCAGGCCGTGAGCAAGGGCATGCGCACGCTGATGGACGACGGCGCGCAGAAGGTGATGCGCGGGATCACCAGCGTGGCGGAAGTCCTCAGCGTGACGCAGGAGGACATGGCCTAGGCCACCATGCCCGTTTTCGAGTACACGGGCCTCACCGAGGCCGGCAAGAACGTCCGCGGCATCCGGGACGCGGAGAGCAGCAGGGTCCTGCGCCAGATCCTCCGCAAGGACGGCGTCTATCTCACCGACGCGCGGGCGGCCGAAGCGGGCGCGGTGGCCGGCGAGCAGAAAACCGGCCTCTCGCGCGAGGTCGACCTCGGCGCCATGCTCGGATTCACGGGCGTGTCCACGCAGGACCTCGCCATCGCCACCCGCCAGCTCGCCACCTTGATCGCTGCCGGCATCCCGCTGGTCGACGCTCTCACCGCGCTCGTCGATCAGATCGAGCAGCCTCGCCTGAAGCGGATCATGGGGGTGGTGAAGCAGAAGGTGAACGAGGGCTTGTCGCTGGCCGACGCCCTGCGCGAGCATCCGAAGGTGTTCTCCGACCTGTACGTGAACATGATCCGCGCCGGCGAGAGCTCCGGCGCCCTCGACGTGGTGCTGGTGCGCCTCGCGGACTTCACCGAATCGCAGGCCCAACTGCGCAACAAGATTCTCGGCGCCATGCTCTATCCGGCGATCATGGTGGTGGTCGGCATCGCCATCGTCAGCATCCTCTTCGTGGTCGTCATCCCGAAGGTCACCAAGATCTTCGAGGACATGAACGTCACGCTGCCCTGGACGACGCGCATCCTCATCGTCGTCTCCTCGTTCGCGCGCGACTACTGGTACCTGGTGGTGGTCCTGTTGCCGGCGCTCGTCTTCGGCGTGCGGCGGTACGTGCGCAGCCCGCGCGGCCGCGCGTTCTGGGATCGCGCGAAGCTGCGGGCACCGATCTTCGGAGAGCTGATCCGGATGTTGGCGCTGTCGCGTTTCGCCAAGACGCTGGCCACGCTGCTGGCGAGCGGGGTTCCGCTGCTCACTGCGATGGACATCGTCAAGAACATCGTCAGCAACACGCTCCTGGCGGATGTGATCGACAAGGCGCGCGACGCGATCCGCGAGGGCGAGTCAATCGCCGCGCCGCTGAAGCGGTCGGGCCAGTTCCCGCCGCTCGTCTATCACATGATCGCGATCGGCGAGCGCAGCGGGCAGTTGGAGGAGATGCTGCAGAACGTCGCCAAGAGCTACGAGGCCCAGGTGGAGATGCGGGTCGGCGCGCTCACCTCGCTGCTCGAGCCGGTGATGATCGTCGCCATGGGTGGCGGCGTGGCGTTCATCGTCTTCTCCATCCTCATGCCGATCATGCAGCTCAACACCTTCGTTCCCAAGTAAGAGGCACACATGTTTGCAAAACATCTGAGAAAGGCCGGCAAGGCCGCCGCCCGCGGCATGACGCTGATCGAGATCATGGTGGTGCTGGTGATCCTCGGGCTGATCGCCGGAGCCATCGGCTACAACGTGTTCCAGTCGCTGAAGGACGCGCAGGTCAAGACCGCCAAGCTCGACCTGCAGGCGCTTTCGAACAGCATCGATCTCTACCACGTGGACACAGGCCAGTGGCCGGACACGCTGCAGCAGCTCCTTCCCAAGTACGTGCGCGAGATCCGCAGGGATCCCTGGGGCAAGGACTATGCGTACCTGCGCACCGGCGAGGGATACGACGTCTACTCCTACGGCCCGGACAAGGCGCAGGGGGGCGGCGACGACATCCTCGTCCATGGCGGCGACAGCGCGGGTCCTTCCACCGCCGGGAAATAGCCATCCGGATGCGCGCGCGCCGGGACAGGGGCATGACGCTGATCGAGGTCGGCGTTACTCTCGCGGTGGTGGCGCTCATGCTCGCCGTCGCCGTCCCGGCCCTCTCCTCCGTCACGCGCGCACAGCTGCGGCAGAAGAGCGGACAGCTCGCCGGGGCTGTCCGCTCCCTGTACGGCAGCACCGCCATCGGCGGGCATACCTGCCGTCTGGTGCTGGATCTCGATGCGAACGCCTACTGGTCGGAGTGCGCGAAGACCAACGTGCGGCTCGCGCGGGAGGGCGAGCAATCCCGGAGCGGAGCGCGGATCCCGGGCGCGGACGAGTCGCTGCAGACGCGGGCGACGTTGTCCGACGAGGACCGGGAACGGCTCGAGCTCGCGCGGAAGAGCGCCTTCTCCGCTTCGCCGGACATTCCCAGGACCGAGCTCGGGGGATCGGTGAAGTTCACCGACGTCTGGGTGCAACACCAGACCGAGCGGTACACCACCGGCCAGTCGTTTCTCTATTTCTGGTCGAGCGGTCTGACGGAGGAGGCGTCGATCCACGTCGCCCAGGCCGACGACGTCTACTCCCTGCTCGTCTCGCCCCTCACTGGCCGTGTCCGGGTGGTGGCCGACCGCGTCGATGCAACGGGGCAGACCCGATGAGGCGCGGTTTCACGTTGCTGGAAGTGATGATCTCGCTGGCCATCCTGGCCATCGCGCTGGTTGCCATCTCGGGACTCAACGGCGGTGCCGTGACGATGCACGCCTACGGGCGACGGGCCACGGAGGCGACGCTCCTGCTGCGCGGCAAGATGCTGGACGTCGAGGACGACCTGCAGAAGAACGGCTTTTCCGACTTCGACGACGAGAAGCACGGCGATTTCACCGACGACGGCGCCCCCCCTTACGCCTGGAGCGCGGAGATCCTCCGCCCCGACGTCCGGCTCGACCCCGCGCAGCTCCTCAGCCTGATCGGCGGGGGAACGCAAGGACAGGGAGGAACCTCGCGGACCGGCAGTCTTGCCAGCGCCGCGTCGGCTCTGGCCGGCTCGCTGCTGGGCGGATCGGGGAGCGCACCCGTCCCTTCCGGTGGCGGAGCAGCGGCGCTGTTGAGCGGGCCCATCGGCGGCATCCTGCAGGGGCAGGCGACCACGTTCATCGAGACCCTGAAGAAGAGCGTCCGCGAGATCCGGCTGACGGTGAGCTGGAGCGACGGGAAGGATCGCCGCTCGGTGTCCGCGTCGCAGATCGTCGTCATCCTGCCGCAGGGGGCGGTCCCGAATCCGGCGCTTCAGAACACCGTCTCGCCACAGGGTGGGCAGCAGGTGACGCCGCGGAGTACGCAGCCATGAACAGGCGCGGGTTCACCTTGCTGGAGGTGATGATCGCCGTGGCCGTGATGGCGCTCATCGGCGGTCTGACCTGGAAGAGCTTCGACGGCGCATACGATCTGAAGCGCCGGGTCGAGAGCGCGGAGGAGCGGGATCAGACCGTGCGCGGAGCCCTCGACCGGATCGCCCGGGAAGTCTCGATGACGTTCCTCTCCGAGCACTACGATCGCAAGCGCTTCCGCGAGCGGCCCACGTTCTTCACCCTCAAGGACGGCCGTAGCGAGGCCATCCTCACGCTGACCTCGTTCGCCCACCAGCGGCTGCACGTCGACGCCAAAGAGTCCGACCAGGCGGTGTTCGACTACCGCCTCGATCGCGATTCCAACGGGAAGAGGTCGCTCTTTCGCCGTGTGAAGTCGCAGATCGACGAGGAGCCCGACCGCGGCGGTGAGAGGGCCGTCCTGGCCGAGGACGTGCTCCGCTTCACTGTCCAGGCCTGGGACGCAACCGCCCGGGAATGGCGCGACGAGTGGCAATCGAATGCGCCCCCGCGCACCGGTGGCGCGGTGCTGCCGTCTCGCGTGCGCATCGCCATCACCGTGCTCGACGAGCAGGGAAAGGAGCGGACCTGGTCGACGCAGGCCCGCATTCCTCTCTCCACGCCGCTGGACTTCTGAGATGCGCTCCGCTCCCGTCCAGCACCGCGGCATCGCGCTGATCCTGGTCCTCACCACCATCGCCATCCTCGCGGCCATCGGGGTGGACTTCAGCTACAGCTCGCGCGTCTCGCTGAAGCTGGCGGAGAACCTGCGCGACGAGACGCGAGCCGAGTATCTGGCGAAGTCGGCCGTGAACCTCTCCCGCCTGCTTCTCCACTTCCAGAAGCAGGTCGATCAGCTCGGCGGCCAGGTCGCCGGCGGAATCGCCGGATCCATTCTCGGCGGAGCGGCCGGGGGGACCACTACCGGACAGCCGCGCACTCCGGCTGCCGCCGGCACGAACAATCTCGGCATCCGGCTCTGGCAGGTCGTGCCCATCGACTCCAACGCGTTCAGCGCGCTGCTGTCCGGCAACATCGTCGGGCTCCAGCAGCCGCCAGGCAGCGACGCGCGCACGCTTCCTCCGCCTCCACGAGAGACGCGGGCGGTGAGCCACACCTTCGGTGCCTTCGACGGCAGCTTCCACGCGAAGATCGTGGACGAGAACAGCCGGATCAACGTGCAGGCGCTCGACGCCCTGGGCAACACGCCGCTGGCGGTGCTGACGCAGCTGCGCGCGATGATGGCCGATCCGAAATACGACTTCATCTTCGACGAGGAGGATGCGAACCGCGACCGCGTCCGCCGAGACGACGTGATCCTGGCGTTGAAGGACTGGATCGACATCGACGAGACCGCCACCGCGCTCGATCCCGCGAACCCGCAACGCCCGTTCGCCAACGGGTTCAGCGACGAGAACGCCGCCTACTCCCGGTACGAGCCGCGGTACAAGGCGAAGAACGGGAGGTTCGACAGCCTGGAGGAGCTGTACATGGTCCGCGGCGTCAACGACCGGTTCATGGCGGCATTCGGGGATCGGCTCACCATCTGGCCGGACATCAACTCCAAGCTCAACGTCAACACCGACGACCCGCAGCAGATGCTCACCAACATCCTGATCGCCGCGGCCAACGCCAACGATCCGAAGCTGCGCGATCCCCGGCTGTTGCAGACCATCCTGCAGGAGATCCAGCTCCGGAAGATGTTCTCCTTCTTCGGGCTCTCCGCGCAGGACTTCGTTTCCATCCTGCAGGCGAACGCCATCCGGCTGCGGCCGGAAATCGACCCGGCGCAGCGCGGCAACGCCAACAACCTGTTCGGGTCGACGAGCGACACGTTCCGCATCAGCGCGACCGGGCGGGTGGGCCGCATCGAGAAGCAGCTCACCGCCGTCGTCCGATATGACGACGGAATGGGAAAGATGCTGTACTGGAAGGAAGACTGATGCACCGGAACGTGGGCCTCGATTGGGCGCAGGACTCGCTGCGCGTGGCGACGCTGCAGAGCGGCTTCCGCGGCTTCGCCGTGCAGGACGTGCGATCGGCGCTCCTGCTGGCCGACGGCACTCCGGCGGAGCGCCTGCGAGCGGGACTCGCCGCGCTCGATCTGACACCACCTCTCGGCCCGGACGACTCCCTGGCGGTAGCCCTTCCCGGCTCGCTGGCCGCGACGCACCTGATCACGCTGCCCTTCTCGGACCCGAGGCGGATCGAGCAGGTGCTTCCCGCCGAGGTCGAGGGCGCGATCCCGTTCGACCTGTCCGAGGTGGTCTGGGACGCGGCGGTGCTCGGACTCGTCGGCGGGAAGGCGGAAGTGCTCGTCGGCGTGGTCAAGAAGGCGGCCCTGCGCGAGCACCTCGATGCTCTCGCCGCCGCAGGCCTCGACCCTCGCGTCATCACGTTGGCGCCGCTGGCGCTCGCCGCTCTCGGCGAGCGTCCCGTCCTCGTCCCCGAGGGCGAGGCCCCCTTGACGGCGGCGCTGCTCTACGCCGGCCCGGAGCGGGCCGATCTGGTGGTGCTCGATGCGGGCCGGCCGGTCCTCGCCCGCGCCCTGGCCGCCTCGAACGCCGCGGCGTGGACGGCAGCCATCACCGATCCCGCGGCCCGCGAGCGGCTCCTTTCGCTGTTGGCCAGGGACCTCAAGATCTCGCTGCGCTCACGGAACGCCGCGCCGCAGAGGTTGCTGTTGGCGGGCGCCGTCGCCTCGCTGCCGGAAGCGACCGAGCGACTCTCCGCGGAGACCCATGTGCCGGCCGAGCCGCTCACTCTCCCGGCGGGCGATCCCGGGGATGCATTGGCTCTGGGCCTCGCCCTGCGGGCGCAGTTTCCGCGCGGACGGGTCAACTTCCGAAAGGGCGAGTTCGCCTTCACGAAGGATCTGTCCCACGTCCGCGGCAGGCTGGTCCGGATCGGGATCGCCGCGGCGGTGCTGCTCGTGCTCGGCCTCGTCCTCGGCATCGCCCGCGTCACCTCGCTGCACGGGCAGATGGCCGAGTACGACGACGCCGTCTGCACCGCGACCCGCCGTATCCTCGGAACATGCCTGACGGATTATCGGCAGGCCCTGGCCCAGCTCTCCGGAGGCCGCTCGCGCGCAGCCGGAATTCCGCGCGTGTCCGCCGCCGACGTGCTCGCCGAGCTGGTCGCGCACATGCCCGAGGGATCGTTGCCGCTGCTCGAGGACGTCGAGGTGACCACGGCGTCGGTGCGGCTGAGGGGCACGGCGGAGACTTTTGGCAAGGTCGAGGAGATCACCGCGGCGCTGCGCAAGAATCGCTGCTTCGGGGAGATCAAGCCGCCCAAGACAGACAAGGCGCCTGGCGGGAACAGGGTGACGTTCGCGATGGACTTCCCGTACACGTGCTCAGGCGAAACCTCGGGAGGCGCGTGATGCATCGCGTGCTCGACCGCATCCGCGCCCTGTGGGCCGACGCTCAGGCCTGGATCGCCGCTGCCTCTCCGCGGGAGCGCCGGTTGGTGCTGATGGCGGCCGGAGGCGTCCTGCTCTTCGTGGTGCTGATTGCCTGGGCGAGCTTCAGCGCCGCCATCCGCCGCGCCGAGTTTGCGCTGGACGACAAGCGCGCCGACTTCGAGAAGATCTCCCGCCTCGCTGGCGGCTACGGCGCCCAGGAACAGGAGCGCCAGCTGCTGGAAGCGCGCCTGCGGCAGAGCCCGCCGGCGCTGATGACCTTCGTGGACGCGACCGCGCGCAACGCCGGCGTCGAGGTCGGGGGGATGAGCGACCGTGGCGTCATCTCCGGCGGCCAGAACGGAAGGCCCCGCGAGACGTCGGTCGAGGTCAATCTCGGCAAGGTCTCGCTGGACAAGCTGGTAAAGCTGATCACCGACATCGAGCACAGCCCCGGCGTCGTGCGCGTCCGCCGCTTGCGCATGCGAAAGGCGTACGAGAACAAGGATCTGCTGGATGTATCCCTGAGCGTGAGCGCCTGGCAGGGGTCCTGATGGCATCGGAGCTGGCGATCTTCGCGCGCTATCCGGTGCTGCGCCGCCTGCTCCTGCCCGCCGGAGGATTCCTCGCCTTCCTCTTGTTCCTCGTCTTCACCTTTCCCTACGACGTCCTCGCGCGTCGGATCGAGATCGAGGCGCAGCGGGCAGGCGCCGAGCTGACTCTCGGCAGCGTCGGCGCCGGCGGTCTCGCCTCGGTGCGGGCGCGCGACGTGCGGGTGCGGATCCTGCCGGCCGGGTCCGCGCCCTGGCCCGAGCTCCGATTCGATCGGGCCGTGGTCAGCCCCGATCTCTTCGCGATGCTCCTGCGCCGGACGTCGTTCGGCTTCTCGGTCCAGGGATACGGAGGGACCGCCCGGGGCCACGTCGCCCTCAGCAATGACCCGCGCGTGCCCGGCGTCTCGTCGTTCCGGCTCGATGCTTCCGACGTCGATCTGGCGGCGTTGCCGCTCCGCGAGATGGCGGGAGTGAGCGCGAGCGGCAAGCTGCGGATGAAGGCAGATCTACCCGCATTGCTGCCGGTGGAAGTGGCGCGCGGCGCGCTGACTCTCTCGCTCGACGATGGCACGGTGACCGGCGGCGCCGTGATGGGGTTCGCGATCCCGCGGACCGCCGTCGGCCGGCTGGACGGCTCGGTCTCGGTGGAAAAGGGCATCGCCCGCGTCGAAAAGACCGGGACGCGGGGCGGCGACGTCGAGGCAGACATGGACGGCAACGTCAACCTGCGGCCCCTGCTCTCGCTCTCGCAAGCCGACCTTCATCTCCGCTTCCGCCCCGGCGATCGCTGGCTGAATGAGAACGCGGCCATCAAAGGGATGATGGGCCTGATCCAGAACGCGCGGCAGGGCGACGGCAGCTACGTCTTCACGTTCACGGGTCCTCTCTCCCGGCTGCAGGCGCGGCCGGGCAGGTGACCATGGCGAGCCCGCGCGTCGCGGATCGCGATCTCGACGGGCTTCTCGTCCGCGTCCACTACCCCGCCGAGGGAGGACCACTTCCCGTCATCGTCTTCTCGCACGGCGTCGGCGGCTCCAGGCTCGGGTACGTCGAGGCTTGCACGCTGTGGTTCTGGGACAAGCATCTGCGGAACATCGACGCGCCATTTCCTCCGCTCCGCGGCGCCCGCGTCGAGCATCGATGAGGGAGGGTCGTTTGATCCGGACGCGGCGCCCGTGCGAGCCTTGTCGCATGCGCAGCGCCGTCCTTCTGCTCGCGGTCGCAGCTTGCACCTCGCGGCCGCCCGCGCTGCATGACGACCCTCAGGCGCTGGCGTACCGCAGCCGCAGCAAGGTAACCGATGCGGCCGCGCGCCACATCGCGGCGGAGGCCGTGGGCGATGCCCGCCGCAGGCCTGCGTGGAGCGAGCCCAACCACGTGCACGCAGTCGACGGGCCGCTCGGCGATGGAAACGACAAGTTCCTCTTCGGCGAGGCGCGTCTCTACCTCGGCGAGTACGAGACGGAGCCGGGCAAGTTCCGCGAGGTCGATCCGAAGGATGACGCGTTGATGGCCTACGCCGACGCGCTGTTCACGGTCCAGCAGCTGAAGGAATGGGCGCAGCGCTACCAGGTGGCCTGGGACATCCAGCTTGGGCGTGCGAAGGGTCGCGTCGAAGCTTCCGGCGCCGACGCGTCCGCACAGAAACTCCTCGCGGAGCTGTCGCGCAAGGCCGGCGACGGCGCCGAACAGGCGGAGGCGCAGCGGCGGAGGCTCGACCAGAAGTACCGCGACAGGCGTTGACTTCAGGGCAGCGAGGCGATCTCCCGCGCGATCGCGTCCGCGGCTGCCGCGGGATCCGGCGCATCGCGAAGGGCCCGTCCGATCACGAGGATGTTCGCTCCGGCGCGAACCGCCTCCGCGGGAGTGCCCGTCCGACGCTGGTCACCGCTGCCCGTACCCGCCGGCCGGATTCCAGGCACGACCAGGAGGGGTCCAGGACCCAGTGCCGCACGCAGCGCCGCCACTTCCTGCGGCGAGCAGACGATTCCGTCCGCGCCGGCGCCCATTGCCAACTTCGCGAGCCGGGGAACCGCGTCGCGGGACAGACCTACCGCGTCCAGGTCGTCGGGGCCGAGGGAAGTCAGCGCCGTCACGGCCAACAGCTTCGTGCGCGGCAGCGCCCGCCGCGCCGCGCGGATCATCTCCACACCGCCGCTGGCATGTACGGTGACGTAGTCGACGCTGAGCGATGCGGCGCCGCGGGCGGCGCCCTCGACGGTCTGCGGGATATCGTGCAGCTTCAGATCGAGGAAGATCGGCTGGCCGAATCGGCGAACCGCTTCGACCGCGGCTCGTCCATGCGCGACGAACAGCTCGAGGCCAACCTTGAACAAGCCGACGTGACCCAGCAGCCGGGAAGCGAGCCGCTCCGCAGCGCCCGGATCGCCGACGTCGAGGGCGGCGCAGATCCGGTTCACGGCGAGAGTTTCCCTCCGCCGTCGCGCACCGCCGCCCGGGTGCGCTCGACGACTTCCTGCAACGCGACCAGCTCCAGATCCTTTGCTCCTCGCGCTTTCCACTCCACCCTCCCGTCGGCGAGCCCCTTCTTTCCCACGGCGATGCGTAGCGGCAGCCCGATCAGGTCAGCATCCTTGAACTTCACGCCGGCGCGCTCGTCCCGATCGTCGAGGAGGACGTCCACTCCCGCGTCCGTCAGCTCGCGGTACAGCTTCTCCGCCGCGTCGCGGACGGCGGCGTCCTGCATCTGCAACGGCAGCAGCGAGACGTGGAACGGCGCGATGCTCATCGGCATGCGGATGCCGTCGGCGTCGTGGTGCAGCTCCACGGCGCCGGCCAGGATCCGTTCGATGCCGATTCCGTAGCTGCCCATGATGATCGGAACTTCCTTGCCGCTCTCGTCGAGGACCCGCGCCCCCATCGACTCCGAGTAGCGCGTGCCCAGCTTGAAGATGTGACCGACCTCCAGCGCCTTGCCGACGGTGAGTGGACTTCCGCAGCGGGGACAACCCTCGCCGGCGCTCACCGTTCGCAGGTCCACGGGCGTCGCGTGCGCGAGGTCGCGGGGCACCGACACGTTGCGCAGGTGGAAGCCGTCCTTGTTCGCTCCGGTGACGAGACCGCTGAGGCCGACGAGGCGCTGGTCGATGAAGACGCGCAAGCTCTTCTCCGCGAGACCGAGGCCGCCGAGCGAGCCCGGCCTGGCGCCCATCCACCGCTGGATTTCCTCGGGATGCGCCGGCCGCAATACCGACGCTCCGGTTGCGGTCTGCAGCTTGGCCTCGTTCAGCTGGTCGTCGCCGCGCACGATGGCGGCCACGGGCTTCTCGTCGGCGACGTAGATCAGCGTCTTGAGCTGCTGGTCCGCTGCCACGTTGTACGGTCTTCCGGAGAGAGCCTCGATGGTCAGCACGCCAGGGGTGGCAAACTCCTCGAGCCCGGGCGACGCGCCGGCCGCCTTGTACCGATCCGGCGTCTCCACCCGCGACTCGGCCTTCTCGGTGTTCGCGGCGTATCCGCATTTCTCGCAGGAGGCGATCAGATCCTCTCCCGCGTCCGTCGGCACCATGAATTCGGTCGAGCCCGAGCCACCCATGGCGCCCGAATGGGCCTCCACCTGGATGGTCTTCAGGCCGCAGCGCCCGAAGATGCGGACGTACGCCTCGCGGTGGTCCTCGAACGACTTGTCCAGGCCGGCGGGATCGAGGTCGAACGAGTAGCTGTCCTTCATGGTGAACTGCCGCACCCGCAACAGCCCGCTCTTCGGCCGCGGCTCGTCGCGGAACTTGGTCTGGATCTGGTACCAGCCCTGCGGCAGCTGCCGGTAGCTGCGCAGCTCCGCCCGCGCCAGCACGGTGAAGATCTCCTCGTGCGTCATGGCCAGGCAGAGATCCGCGCCCTTCCGGTCCTTCAGGCGGAACATGTTCTCGCCCATCACCGCCCAGCGGCCCGACTCCTCCCAGACCTCGCGCGGGTTCAAGGCGGGCAAGTAGAACTCCTGCGCCCCGATGGCATTCATCTCCTCGCGCACGATGGCGGTGATCCGGAGGATCGAGCGTTGCCCGAGCGGGAGGATGGAGTAGATGCCGGCGGCGAGCTGGCGGATGTAGCCCGCGCGAACGAGGAGCTGGTGCGAGGCGACGATCGCGTCCGCCGGCACCTCCTTGAGCGTCGGCGTGAACGATTTGCTCATCCTCATGCCGCGTCTATCCCTTCCTCAGCTCCCGATCGACGGCCTGCTTCATGTGCTCGTAGGGCTGCGCGCCGTTGACGAAGATGCCGTTGATGAAGAACGCCGGCGTTCCATTCACGCCCGCGGCCGATCCCGCCTTCAGGTCGTCGTCGACCAGCGCCTTCTTTTCCCCGCTGTCGAGGCACTTGTCGAACTTCGGCGCGTCCATCCCCAGCAACTTGGCGTATCCCTTGAGATCCGCAACCGCGAGCTTGCCCTGGTTGGTGAACATCTTGTCGTGCAGCTCCCAGAACTTCCCCTGGTCCTGCGCGCACGCGCCCGCCTCCGCCGCCTTCTGCGCGAAGGGATGGAAGTCGAGGGGATAGTGGCGGAACACCAGCCGCAACTTGCCGTCGTACTCCTTCATCAGCCTCTCGATCACCGGGTACTCGCGCCCGCAGTAGGGGCACTGGAAGTCGCTGAACTCCACGATGGTCACGGGCGCGTTGGTCGGACCGCGCGACGGGCCCTTCGCCTCCACGTCGATCCGCGGCAGATCCGGCGCCTGGAGCGAGACCTGCACGTGATGCCTGGACTTGAGATCGTCCAGCACCTTCCCCATCCCTTCGCGGAGCTTCTGCTGCCGGACCGCCTGCTTGATCCGGTCCTTCAAGTCGTCGAAGGTTTGACCCTGGGGCACCTGCGCCTTGTGCTCCTCGTAGAACGCCTTCGCTTCAGCGTCCGACGGCTCGGGCACCGAGGTCACGTATTCCGTCTGGTACCACTGCTCGACGGTCTTGCCCTTCGCCTTCGCCTCTTCTTCGAGCAGCCGGCGGCTGATCATCTCGTCGAGCAGGCCCCGGCGCTGGTCGTACAGATCGGTGAGCGCCTTCACCTCGGCCTGCCGCAGCTTGGCGCCCACCTCGTGATCGTTCTGGAGGTCGCCGTACGTGACGGGCTGCCCGTCGACTTCCGCCACCTTCGTCGTCGGGTCCATTCCGGCGATGCCACCGGACGCGCTCTTTCCCCCTCCTGTCCTGCAGGCGACGAAGGACGCGGCGCAAGCGACCGCCAAGGCGTGCAAAGTACGGCTCTTCATGACACTCTCCCAGACGCGGCGAACCGCGCACCCTAGGCGGGCGCGGCGCCTACGTCAACAATCGGGAGGCATTTGTCGTTCCAGAACCCAAGCCCGGGCGAAATCAAGGCGCTGCTCCAGCGCGTCAAGACGGTGGCCGTGGTGGGCCTCTCGCCGGACCCGGACCGCCCCTCCTACAGCGTGTCGATGTACTTGCAGGGGAACGGCTACCGCATCGTTCCGGTGCGACCGGGTGGTGGAGAAATCCTGGGCGAGAAGGTGTACGAGCGGCTCTCGGACGTTCCCTTCGCCGTCGATATCGTCGACCACTTCCGCCGCAGCTCGGAAGTGGGCGCGCACCTCGACGAGGCCATCCGGCTTCGCGTGCCGGCCGTCTGGATGCAGGAAGGCGTCATCGACGAGGAGGCAGCGCTTCGCGCGCGCGCTGCCGGGCTCGTGGTCGTCATGGATCGCTGCATGCTGAAGGAGCACCGCAAGGCCGGTCTCTCCTCCAAACCGCCGCCGGCCTGATCCATGCGCAGGATCGCGGTCGCTCTCGCCGTGGCGCTGCCCGCGCTCGTGCTGCGGCTGAGCGGCGTCCACCTTCCGCCGCCGGCGGCGATCGCGGTCTTCGGTTCCGCCGTCGTGGCGTCCGCCTTCCTCCTCGTGTGGGCAGCGGAGGCTGCGCAGCGCGACATCTCCGGCAGCCTCGCCACGGCAATCCTCGCGGTGATCGCCGTCCTCCCCGAGTACGCCGTGGACCTGTACTTCGCCTGGAGCGCCGGACACATCCCCCAAAACGCGCACTATGCCGCGGCGAACATGACGGGCAGCAACCGGCTTTTGCTCGGCCTCGGATGGCCGTTCGTCGTCCTCCTCTTCGTCCTCGGCGGGCGGCAAGGCGGGCGGCGGCCGAGCGGGATCGCCCTGCGCAACAACCGCCGCGTAGAGCTTGGTTTTCTCGCTGCCGCCAGCTTGTATTCGCTGGTCGTCCCGTTCACGCGCCGGATCGCCTGGTACGACTCCGTGGTGCTGCTCGCCATCTTCTTCGTCTACCTGTGGCGGGCAGCGGGTGGAGAGCATGCCGAACCGCGGCTCGTCGGCGTGGCGAAACGGATCGGCGACCTCCTTCCGCCCGCGCGCCGCGCGACGGTCATCGGCCTGATGCTCGGGGCCACCGCGTTCGTCACAATCGCCGCCGGGCCGTTCGCCGCGGCGCTGGTGGAAGGCGGACGCCGGCTCGGGATCGACGAGTTCCTGCTGGTGCAGTGGCTCGCGCCGATCTCGTCCGAGTCGCCGGAGCTGCTGGTAGCGGCGGTCCTTGCCCTGCGAGGCGAGCAGGATCCGGCCCTGGGCATGCTGCTCTCCGCCAAGGTGAATCAATGGACGCTGCTCGTGGGGAGCCTCCCCATCGCCTACGCCATCGGAGGCGGCGGAGCCGAAGGCATCGGGCTGGACACGCGTCAGACCGAGGAGTTCATCCTCACCGCGGCGCAGACCGTGCTTGGATTCGCGGTCCTTGCCGATCTCCAGCTTCACCTCTGGGAGGCGCTCGCCTTGCTCGCCCTCTTCGCGCTGCAGTTCCCGTTTCCTCAGCCCACCGTCCGCGTCGGGCTCGCGGCCGCTTACGCGGTGATCGCGGCCGTCCTGCTCATCCAACGCCGCCGCGAGCTCCCCCGCATCGTGCGCGCCACCCTCACACCGGCACCCTCGCCGCCTCCGGCGTGAAGGGAGCGTCGCTGGCGACCAGTCGCCCGGCGGCATCTGCATCCAACGCCTCGCTGAAAAGATGCCCCTGGACGTAGCTGCAGCCGAGGCGGTTCAGCACTTGCGCCTGCTGCGCCGTTTCCACTCCCTCGGCGATCACGTCGACTCCGAGGTTCTTGCCCAAGGCCGGCTATGCGACCTGCTCTTCCAGCGCCAGCACCGGAAGCAGGCTTTCCTGAAGCGCGTGCAACTCGTCGGCCGCGCGCGGCTGAACCACCTCGCAGGCGTCGTGCTCGGCGAGGATCTTGCGCACGAGCTGCTGGTTCAGCGCGTGCCCCGACTTCAGCGCTGTGAATCGCCCGAGGACGGGCATGCCGAGCAGCGAGAGATCCCCCATCGCGTCGAGAATCTTGTGGCGGACGAACTCGTCCGGATAGCGCAGCCCTTCGGGGTTGAGGATGTTGAAATCGTCGACCACGACGGCGTTCTCCAGCGAGCCGCCGCGGGCGAGCCCGGCGGTGTGCAGCCGTTCGACGTCGCGCTTGAACCCGAACGTGCGGGCGCGGGCGATCTCCTTCTGGAACGACTTCTCGTTCACCTCGAGGCGGAAGCACTGATCGGAGATGAGCGGGTGGCAGAAGTCGATGGTGTAGTCGACCACCAGTCGGCCGCGCGCCGGCGAGAGGCGCGCCGCCTTGTCGCCTTCGCTCACCGCCACCCCTCTGCGCACGAGCAGATAGCGGCGGGCGGCGCGCTGCTCGTGGACGCCCGCTTCGCGTAACAGCGCCACGAACGGATCCGCACTGCCGTCGGCGATGGGAACCTCCGGGCCTTCCACCTCGACGCGGGCGTTGTCGATTCCGCAACCGGCCAGCGCAGCGAGTACGTGCTCCACCGTACCGATGCGGACCCTGCCGCGTCCCAGCGACGTATTCAGCGTGGTATCGACCACGAACTCGGAGAGCGCCGGGATTTCCACACCGTCGCGGACGAACACGATTCCGCTGTCCACCGGCGCCGGGGCCAGCGTCAGGGCGACGCTGGCGCCAGAGTGAAGCCCGACGCCTGACAGTGCTGCGCGCTGCTTCAACGTCCTCTGGCGAAAGGGATGGAGATCCATGCCTGGTGCGTCTCCTCCGGGGTTGGTGCGGCAGCAGCAAATGCGGCGAGTCAGCAACAACTGTGCCGGGGAACGCCCCGGAGTGACGAAATCTAGTGACGATGCGGAGTTGGCGCGCCGCACTCGTGCCCTGCAGGCTGCGGGCGTCCGTTCACTGCCTGCCCAAATGCTGACACCGCTGTCACGGTGTTGGATAAGGGGCGCCTCCCTTATCGCCCCTTCTGCACTTTGGCAAGCGCTTCCCGATAGCTCGACTCGTCGATGGGAATCTTCTGCAATTCTGACCGCTTCGAGACCAGGTCGAGGGCGCGCTCGAGGATCTCGGCAAACCGATGACAATCGTCGCGCAATCGCTGCATGCGGATTTGCGTGCTTTCACCCCGGCGGCCCGACCAACCCTCGAGCAGATCGAGGAACCGGTCGAACAGCTCGCGATCGGAGTGGCGCAACAGCTGGTAACCGACGTCGCGGAACTCGGTGGCGTAGCGCCGCAGTGGCTCCGCCGCTTCCGGCGTCGCTGCCGGCTGCTCCAATGCGTGAGCCGTGTACCGGCACATCTCGCGGAAGATCCAGAGATCCATGCGCAGCCGCTCACTCTGGTCGGTGCGCGCGGCGTCGTCTTCGAAGAGCGCGTAGTGTCCCATGGCGGGATCCAGCGCGTTGGCAAGAATGCCGACGCACAGCTTGGTCGCCTCCGCGAGCTTGTCACGCTGCAGATCGAGCTGCGCGCGATCGGTGAGGGGCTGCGCGAGCAGCGGCGGAATCGCGGCGAGCACCTGTCTGATCTTCTCCGCCGCGGCCTTGCCCGCCGCAGCCACCAGTCCAGCCGCGGGCGAGAGCCGCGGCAGATCACCCTCCAGATAACCCACCAGCGCGTGCAGCTCGCTGCGGACGAGCGCGAGGATCACCAGGACCCGGCGGGTGTGGGGGACCGGCGGTGAGGGGACGTAGCGGAGCGAGCGGAGCGCGCGGAACGAGGCGAGCAGGGCCAACGCGAACGCGCGGCGCTTCTTCTCGTCCTCGAGCAGGCGGAGGGCCTCGAGCAGGAGAACCGAGCCGATGCGGTCGTACTCGGCGCGGAACTCCAGCGCGGCCGGCGGACAGAAGTAACGCGAGACGAACAGCTCGTGTTGCAGCGCCTGCCCGACGTCGAGGAAGAGGGACTGTGGCGCGCCGTCGAGACGCAGCAGCTGATCGAGGATGCCCTGGTGCGCCACGAGGCCGCTGCGGAGGAGGAACAACGATTCCTCCGGCGTCCGTTGCTCACGCAGCTCCGAGCCGAGGCGCGCCCGCGCGCGGTCGTCTCCGAGGGACCCTTCCACGAAGTTGCGAAACAGCAGCGCCTGTTCCTGGCGCTGTTCGATGAGCTTTCGGGAGAGGTGGACGCTGCGGTGCACGGCGTCGCGGGTGGCCTTCAGCTCCTCCTTCCAGTCGCGCTCCTGCGGAGGCTGCGCCTCGCCGAAGAGGTTGCGGAGGTTGAAGAACCGGTCGATGCCGGACAGCAGCACTTCCAGCTCGAAGAGGATCTCCTCGCGGCCGCTCACCTCGAGGCTGCGGATCCACCGTTCGCGCTCCGCCAGGTAGACGGCGCGGACTCGCTGCGAGTCGCGCATCAGCTCGAAGAAGAAGTCTTGCGCGAAGGCGCGCTTTTCCGAGGCTGCGGGCATCAGAGGAGCGAACCCTGCGGCCCCGCCGGAGCTTTCTTGCCCAGGTGCTCGAAGGCGCGTTGGGTGGCGACGCGTCCGCGCGGCGTCCGTGCCAGGTAGCCCTCCATCAGCAGATAGGGCTCGTACACGTCCTCCAGCGTGTCGGATCGTTCGCCGGTGGCGGTGGCCAGGGTCTCCAAGCCCACCGGACCGCCGCCGAACTTGTCGATCAGCGATACGAGGATCTTTCGATCCATGGCGTCGAGCCCCGCGGCGTCCACCTCCAGCCGCTGCAGGGCCCGATCCGCGACCGGCCGGTTGACGGCGCCGTCTCCTTCGACCTCGGCGAAATCGCGCACCCTCCGCAGCAGCCGATTGGCGATCCTGGGTGTCCCACGTGCCCGCCGGGCAATTTCCCGCGCGCCGCCGTCGTCGAGGCGCACGGTGAGCTTGAGCGCCGAGCGTCGGACGATCTCCTGGAGGTCCTCCGGCGGGTAGTAATCGAGTCGGCTGACGATGCCGAACCGATCGCGCAGCGGGCCCGTGAGCAACCCCGTGCGCGTGGTCGCGCCGATCAGCGTGAATCTCTTCAGCGGCAGCTTCAGTGCGCGGGCGCCCGCCCCATCCCCGATCACGATGTCGAACGTGAAGCTCTCCATCGCCGGGTAGAGGTTCTCCTCGATCGCCGGGTTCATCCTGTGGATCTCGTCGATGAACAGGACGTCATTCTCGGCCAGATTCGTCAAGATTCCCGCCAGGTCGCCCTTGCGCTCCAGCGCCGGGCCGGAGGTGACGTGGATCTGCGAGCCGAGCTCGTGGGCGATCACGTGCGCGAACGAGGTCTTCCCCAGCCCCGGAGGCCCGCAAAACAGCACGTGATCGAGCGGTTCCTTGCGAGCGGCGGCCGCCTTGACGAATACCTTCAGGTTCTCGATCAGGGCGCGCTGTCCGACCACTTCGGAAAAGTCGCGCGGGCGCAGCGTCAGGTCGAACCGCGCGTCGTCACCGGCAGCGGCCGATGCGGTCGTGCGGTCCTCGAGCGGTTCCTCTCGCATCTCCAATCAAGGTACCACAGCCGACGTCTACGATTTACGCTGTACATGCTGCGAGAAGCGTTCTAGAGGGCGCCGCGGGAGCTCGATCCCTGGCGAGGAACACGCACATGCGCTCCACGGCGTCTCTCGGGAGGTTGGCGGTCTCGATCTGCGCGGTCTCGTTGGCGGTGGCCGCAGCAGACGACGGCGGAAGCATCGCGCAAGACATCGGCGAAGGGGCAGGCACCGCAGCCGGTAACGTCGCATCGGGCGTCCGGTCCGCGGGGCAAGGCATCGCCGACGCTGGCGCTGCCGCGGCCGGCGCGGTTTCAGGCGCCGCATCCACCGCAGCCGAGGCCGCGCGAGAGGCTGCCAGCGGCGCGAGCTCGGGCGCCTCGTCGGCGATGGACGGCGGCGCCACCGGACGCCTGAGCGACGCGCAGATCGCTGCCGTGGCCGCGGCGGCGAACAAGGTGGAGATCGATGCCGCGCAAGCGGCGAGGAAGAAGGCGAAGAATGCCCAGGTCAAGCGATTCGCGAGCGACATGATCCGCGACCACACGGCAGCCGACAAGCAGGCGGCGGCGCTGGTGAAGAGGCTCGGGCTCATGCCGGAGGAGAACGAGACATCGCGTTCGCTGACGCGGCGCGCCGGCGACGATCTCGCGAATCTGCAGCCTCTCAAGGGCAAGGATTTCGAGAAGGCGTATGCCGAGCACGAGCTCGCCTTCCACCGACAGGTCCTCGCGACGCTCGACGAGAAACTGATTTCCGACGCACAGAACGCCGACCTCAAGTCGCTGCTGGAGAGCGTGCGCTCGGTGGTCGCCGAGCACCGCGATCACGCGCAGGCGCTGGTCGACTCGCTGTCGAAGTAACGCTAGGACGCGCCGGCGATCAGGCGCAGCGCTTCCCGGAGCTGATCCTCGAGTGGCGCGGCGGCGCCGAGGTTCCGGCGTACCGTCTCCGCCGTGCGCTCGGCGGCCGCGGGCCGATAGCCGAGGTTGACCAGCGCCGAAAGGAGCACCTCGTCGGAAGACGTCGACGGCGGCGGGCGCGAGGGGCGGGCGCCGTTGACGAGACCGCTGGTGCGGAGGCGGTCTTTCAGCTCGAGCACGAGACGCTCCGCCGTCTTCTTTCCGACGCCCGGGATCTTCGTCAGGCGAGCGAGCTCTCCGTGAAGGATCGCGGAGGCGAGCTCCGTCGCCGGCATTCCGGAGAGGATGTTGATTCCGAGCTTCGGTCCCACGCCGGAGACGGAGATCAAGAGGTGGAAGAGCTCCTCTTCCTCCATCGTGAGAAAACCGAAGAGCTGCAGGGCGTCCTCGCGAACATGCGTGTAGCAGCGGAGCTGCGCGCGTGTGCCTTCGGGCGGCAGCCCGGCCATGGACTGCAGCGAGAGATGGACCAGATATCCCACGCCCTGCACGTCGAGGATCGCGGCGTCGCCGCGCTTCTCCAGCACCGTCCCGGAGAGCCGCGCGATCACTTCGCGAACCTCCGCGCAAGCGCCGACCGCCAGTCGGTCCGCGGCCGCGGTGCAGACGCTTCCGGGTCGCGTGCGCGCAGCACGCCGCAGATGGCTGCCGCGAGCGCATCGCTGGCGTCGAATCGGGCGGGGATCGGGATTCCGAGCACCATGGCGACCATCCTGCCCACCTGCTCCTTCTCCGCGCGCCCCGTCCCGGTCACGGCCTGCTTGATGACGCTGGGAGCGAAGCTGCGCACCGGGACGCGCGCCTGGGCGGCGGCGAGGATGGCAACGCCTCGCGCCTGGCCGAGGACCAGCGCGGAACGCGCGTTCTTCGCGTGGAAGACGTCCTCGAGCGCAACGATCTGCGGACGGTGAAGGAGCAATTCGCGCGAGAGGCCTTCATGGAGCGCGCACAACCGATCCTCGATCGCGCCGCCCGCGCCCACCTCGAGGACGCCGTGCGCCAGGTGGCGCACGCTGGTGCCGCCGGCGTCCTCGACGACGCCGAAGCCGCAGTACCTCGAACCGGGATCGATCCCGAAGACCTTCACTGTACCCGGGACTCTATCGCGGCCATCTCCTCGTCGGGAATCTCGAAGTTTGCGTAGACGTGCTGCACGTCGTCGTTCTCCTCGAGGTTCTCGACCAGCCGCAGTACCTTCTCCGCCGTCTCTCCGGAGACCTGCACCGTGGACTTCGGCAGGTACGCCATCTTCGGCGCGCCCACCGGGATCTTGCCCTCCAGCGCCTTGTGCACGTGCAGGAGCGACGCCGTGTCGGTGCGGACCTCGAATCCCCCCTCGCCGTCCGGGAGCACGTCCTCGGCGCCGGCGTCCAGCGCGAGCTCCATCACCTGGTCCTCGCCGGCCCCCTTCTTGACGGGGACGATTCCCTTGCGATCGAATTGGAAGGCGACGGCGCCGGAGGCCGCCATGCTGCCGCCGCCCTTGGTGAAGATGGCGCGCACGTCGCCGGCCGTCCGGTTCTTGTTGTCGGTGAGGATCTCCAGGACGAACGCCACGCCGCCGGGCCCGTAACCCTCGTACGTCAGCTCCTCGTAGCTCACGCCTTCCAGCTCGCCGGTGCCTTTCTTGATGGCGCGGGTGATGTTGTCGGCGGGCATGTTGGCTTCGCGCGCGGCGAGGACCGCGGAGCGGAGCCGGGCGTTGTGGTCCGGATCCCCTCCGCCGATGCGGGCAGCGACCGTCACCTCGCGGATCAGCTTCGTGAACAGGGCCCCCTTGCTGGCGCCCATCGCTTCTTTCTTGCGCTTGATTTTCGTCCACCGGTTGTGGCCGGACATCGCGAGGGTCCTCCAACGCGCGGCTCTAGCATGGATGTGGTCTAGGGCGCACGCCCTGGAGTGCCGCCGACCCGGCCGCAGCTCCATGTGGCCGGTGCGTCGGGCGGCGGCGCCTCGTCGCGCTGCAGGCTGGCTCCGGCGAGACAATGCCGGTCGGACCCAGGGAATTCCGCCAGCTCCACAAGAACTGCGGCGGATGTGACCAGCCGGAAGGGCGGCGGCGCATCGTCTGACAGCCCGCGACCGAGCAGTCGCTGAGTCGATGCCCGCAGCACGGGAGTGCCCGCCGGCATCGCCGGGTACAACGCGGGGTCGAACGAGGCACCCACGGCCAGCGCACGCGAGCCCGGCGCCAGGATCGCCGGAAGAGGTGGTGGGCTCGCGAGCAGCGACCTCAGGATCCCGTCGCTGCCTTGGAGCGCCAGCGCCTCCAGGTCGGCGGCGCCGGGCCCCAGATTGACGAGCTCCACGTACTCGCCCTCGACGCCGGAAGCCATCACTTCGGAAACGAGTGCGCGGGGCAAAGCGGCAACGGTGCTGAACGCCTGCGGCGCCGCCCGCAAGACGAACCCGAAATCGTCGCGCGCAGTGACGGACAGCGTATAGTCGGATGCGGGTTGGAGCCCGTCGATCCGGAGCGATCCCGCGCAAGCAAAGCTCTGCGGGCCGCACGCAGGTGGCGCGCAGAGGATCTGGCTGGCGGCCGCGACGGCGGCCCCGCGCCCATCTTCTATGGTGATGCCGATCTGCGCCGGCCAGTCCAGGACGAGCCTGGCGGTGACTCCGGTATCGCGCGCGACGAGCTCCGCGGCGCCGCCCTGAAGAGCGGGAGCGGCGTTGCGCGCGCAGGGCGCGGCGGTGAAGGTCTGCCCAGCCACGGCGGACCCGTCGAGCGTGAGCGAGTACTCCGCGCCTGCGGCGAGAGGGCCCGGCAGCTTCAACTCGATCGGGCCGTGTGCGTCGGCGGCCGCAAGCTCCTCGCCGCGCGGGCCGAGAAGCGCGGCCCGGCCGCTCTGCGCCGAGGCGCGGACCACCTGGAGGTTCCAGGGCGCCTCGCCGCCGGCGGGCGGGAACTGGAGCGTTGCCGTCGGCGGCGGTGCGACGGCATGGAAGGCGAAGCGGGCGCCGTTTCCCGCCAGGCGGCGCCCGAGCTCGTCCTTGAGCCGCGGCGAGACGAGCAGGAAGTACCCTCCGGGAGCGAGGGCCTGGTCCGGCACGAGCGAGATCGATCGTCGATCGGCTGCGACCTCCGCGGCGGCCGGCAACAGCAGCGTCCGCTCGTGTGCGGAGAGCGGCGCATGCTCGATGGCCGCCGCCGCCCGCTCGACGTCGGCCTCCAGCGCCAGCACCACGCTCTCGCTCCGGCCGGAAGCGGCGAGGAGCTGGCCCTCGTCCATCGAAGACGAGAAGCGCACCGTGAACCTCGCGTCCGCCTGCACGGGTCCAGGATGCGGCTCCACGTCCTGCACCGTGGGCTGGGACGTCCCCGCGTCGGGCAGAGCGTCGACGGCAGACGGCTTCGCGCAAGCGATGAGGGCCATCGCGATGCACGCCCATTTCATCGCGACTCCGATGCGCAAGCGGCCTCTTCCCGGGCCACGGCGTCGCGGAACAAGCCGGTGAGGGCAACCAGCGCCGCGGTGGCCCGCAGCAGTGCGAAGCACGATTCCCGCGTGCCGGCTGCCGTCCACAGCGCCCGCGCCTTCTGCCGCTCGATCCAGAGCTGCGCCGCCCGTTCCGCAGCGTCGCGCCGCGCGCGGGCGAGTTGCGCGTGCGCGAGGGCCAGCTGGGTCTCCTCGCGGGCGAAGACCAGCTGCGAGAAGTCCCAGGTGAGGGCCACGAACCACGCATGTCCAGCTGCGAAGTCGTGCTCGAGCAGTGGCGCGAGCCTGAATTCGCCTGCACGCGTCTTCTCGTCCTCGCGCCCGGAGGCCTGTGCGCGCAGTTGTGGCGCCCAGCGCGCTGCGCGCGCTCGTGCCACCCGCCCATCGTCCGCCGCAGACTGCCCTCCGGCAAGCTTCGCGGCCGCTTCCTGCGTCTGCAGCAAGCCAGGCTCCGACTCTCCCGCAGGCGCGGCGAGAAGCCACACTGCCAGTGCGAGCGGTCCCGCCACTCCCCCTCCCGGCAGTCCGAAACTCGACCGCCCACGTGCGTTTTTGCAGGGCTTGTGCCGGAGCAAACACGACGAAAGTCGCCGGATTTCCCAGTTTCGCGGCCGTCCCGCCGTGCCCAGATTGGCACGCCGGGGGTGCGAAAACCGGACCCCTCACCCCGGAGCCTGCGGCGCGTGCTCGAACTACGTCCTGCGCAGCAACAGCCGTTCTGGTCCGCATGGCTCCGGCGGCCGACGCAGCGCGCCGGCTTGCGCGCACGCGTCGCCAATGCGCCGACCGGCACTGCGCTCGGTCTCGTCCGCGACGGAGCGCGCATCGTGCGGGGGTCGCTGCGCAAGGCACTGGACATCCGATCGCTGCGATTCCTGCGCTCGGTGTTCTCGCTGCAACGCCGGATCGAGACCGCGTTCCTCTCGTCAGGAGCGGCGGCCCAGCTCGCCGACGCGGCCCTCGAGGGCGAGAACACGCGCGAGCTCGCGCGGCGCATCGCGCGCATCGCCCGGCGGCTCTCGGGCGCCGCCGGCGTCGCCGTCCACCTGAAAACCGGCGCCGGGCTGCAGATGCTCGGCTGCGACGGGGAGCCCTGTACCCCGGAGCTGGCGAGCCGCGGCCTGGAGAGCGGGAACGTCGAATGGGGTGAAGGCGCGGCGGCGGTGCCGCTGCTCGTGCACGACCAGGTCGTCGGCGCCCTCTCCATCATCTTCGACGGAGGGCTGCGCGACCTGCGCCCGCTGCAACCGCTCCTCACCCGCGCCGCCGCGGTGCTCGCCGCCGCCGAGCGCGAGTCCCGCAAGGACCGTTTCCTCTCGCTCGCCGCGCATGAGCTGAAGACGCCGCTCACCAGCATCAAGGGCTTCTCCTACTCGCTGGCGCGGCGGCTGGAGAAAGGCGAGCCCTGCGATCCGAGGCACGTCCAGGTCCTGGAGCGGCAGGCGGAACGCCTCCACGCCCTTCTCGAAGAGATGCTGGAAGTCTCTCGCATCGAGACCGGCCGCTTCGTGCTGCACCAGGAGCCTTGCGAAGTGATCGAGCTGGTCGAGGCGGCGCGGCGTTCGCTCCGCCGACTCGGCGCCGATGCCGACGTCGACGCGCACATCGAGCCGGGCCTTCCGCTCCTTGCGGATCGCGAGCGCATCGAGCGCGCCTTGACGGCGATGGTCGTGCGCGCCCGTTCCCTCGGTCCGGTGAGCATCGATGCGCGCAGGCGTGCAGGCCACGCCCGGATCAGCGTCCAGTGGAACGGCGATCCGTTGCCCGAACCGCAGCATGCGCTCGAGCCGCTTTGGGAAGCCCCCCCTGCGCACCGTCAGGGCCTGGGAATGGCCCTGATGATTGCCCGTCACGCCGCCGAGCTGCATGGGGGCACGCTTCACGCCGAGGCGCACGCGCTGGTGCTCGAGGTGCCGCTGCGTTCGGGCGCTGCCGGCAGATTCGGAGGGGGCGAAGGGCGCGTTCTGGTCGTGGACGACGACGAGCCCATCGCCCGGATGATGGCGGAGTTCCTCGGGGAGCACGGGTTCGAAGCCGACTGGGCCGGCGGAGGCCGCGCCGCGCTGGCGAAGATCAAGGCGGATCCGCCGGACGTCGTCGTCCTCGATCTCCGGATGCCCGACATGGACGGGAGGGCGCTGCTCGTCGCCGTGCGCGCGGAAGGTCTCGCGCCCCGGGTGGTGCTCTTCTCCGCCGACCGCGAAGTTGCTGCCGCCGCGCAAGAGCTGGCATGCGAGGCGTTCGTGGAGAAGCCGTTTGCGCCGGAATCGCTGCTCGACGCGGTGCGACGCACGATTGCACCGGCGGGAGCGGACGGGAAGGCACCGGCCGGTCCGGGCTTCGTTCCGTGATAAACGCCCAATGTGCTCGAAGGCCCGGCACCGGCGCCGACGGCTGAACCGCCGCGCGGCGGCGCGCCGTCACTCGGGCTCGCGTTGGTGGCGCTGTTCTTGCCCGCCTGGTCCCTGCAGCAGGCGCTGTACGCGGCGAGCTTCGGGGTGGCGCTCGTCGTAATCGGCGTCTACGGGAGGGTTGTCGCAAGAAGGCTGCTCGGCGTCGAGAACCTGGGTCCCTGGACCACCGTCTATCTTGGGCAGTTTGGTCTGCTCGCAGCAGCGGCCCTCGTCATGCCGCTGAACGGGCTGTCCGCGCGCCGGCTGGGGATTTCGCTTCCACTGGCAGCGCTGATCGTCCCGCCTGCCGTTGCGCTTGCCCTTGTACAGTTCCGGCGCCGACCTCCGTCGCCGCCGGTGCAGGCATCGGTGTTTTTTCTCGGCCTCGGCAGCATGAGCCTCGTCTTCTCGATCTACTCCCGCGACATCTCTGCGTTCGGCCTCGACCTCCACGAGCACATCGCCTGGATCGGGCAGATCGTCACCCGCGGATTCGTTCCCCTCGCCGAGCCGGGGACGCGGATCCTCGGCGACTACCCCCGCACGTTCCACGTCGTCGCCGCTCTCTGGGACGCGGCCGGGTTCGGGTTGCCTGCCGGACCTTTCGCGAAGGTCATGCCGTTCTTGCAGAACGGACTGCCGCTTCTGGCCATCGCAGAACAACTGGTTGCCGGGGTCGGGGACCGCGATGTCCCTCGCCGATGGAGGTGGGAGATTGCCGTCGGGCTCGCGTTCTTCGCCTACGCGTTTCTCGCCGTCCCGCTGGCCTATCCAACACAGGATCTGTTCGGCACGCCGCGCTTCAGCAGCGATGGCCTGCTGATGCTGCCGATCGTCCTCCTGATCGTGGCGTGGGCGCGGAACGCTCCCCGCGCCGCAGCGGCGACGCTCGCTACGACACCTCTCGTCGCCGCCTGGGCGGTGACCTGGAACCCGATCGTCGTCGTGCTCCTCTTTGCGGCCACCGCGCCCGTCGCCGCCGCGTTCTGGGTGGTGTTCCGCCCAGGGCCGCCGCACGCTTCACGAGCGCGGCCCACGGTCTTCGTCGCCTGCAGCGCGCTGGGCGCGCTCGTGCTCGTGCAGGATCCCTGGGTGCTCAGCCTCGCTGCGCCGAGGATCGCCGCCTGCCGCGCTCTAGTGCATCGGGAGGGCCTGCTCACGTTCGACGAGGCCGTCGCGGCGGGCCTCGCCACGGCCCGTGAGAAATCGGTTCACAACCCGCCCGCGGCCCCGCCTTGCAGCGATGCGCGGTGCGTGCTGGCAAAGGCAGCCGAAGCCGCCTGGAGTGCGCTCGCCGCTCCGTGGAATTCCGTGGCAGCGGCGGTGTCCGATGCGATTCGCATTCTCCGGTCTCCAACCCTGGCGAGCTTCAAGAACGCTTTCAAGAGCGCCTTCCTCGTGCAACCGGCCCTCGTCGCCGACTACGCCGGCCTGCCGGTCTTCGTCTGGATTGTCACGGCTGCGGCGGCTGGAGCCTGGCGATCGCTGCGGCGGCGTGCCGCGAGCCCGGAGGTGAAGCTGCTGATCGCATCGCTCGTGGGCCTTGCCGGCGCTGGCATCGGCCTCGCCTTCGCCACGAACCTTGCGTCGGCGTTGAACGACCAGCAGCACGAATCGTTCATTCTCGCCGGATACCTTGCGTTCTCCGGCGCGCACGTCACCATCGGATTCCTCTGGCTGCCCCTCGTCAGCTCCGCACTGATCCTCGCGAAACCCGTACTGCGGCCTGTCGATCCGGCGGAGGCGATCGGCGCAGGCGTGCAGCGACATCCTGCCTGCGCGGTGGTTGGACTCGCCCTGTGGGTCGCGCTGCCGCTCGCCGCCCGGCTGAACCTGCATCGGCCGTTGCAGCATCGCGGTTTCTGGACGCGCATCGGCCTCGTGGACCTTCGCGCGCTGCGCCACGTCGAGGCGGCCATTCCGCAAGCGGACGGAGTGATCATCCCGGCCGAGCACGCGACGTTCGACGGATGGGAGCATTGGGTCCTGCCGCTCGGCGAGACGGCGGCGCTGCTTCCGTACGGCGGCCGCCGGTATCTCTTCAACGTCTACCTCGGTGCGAGTTATCCGCTCTCCTGGCGCGATCTCGACGATGGCCTCTGCAGCGGGGATCCCGCAGTGCGAGCGGCGTTCTTCGCGCGCACCGGCGCCCGCTGGGTGCTCATCCGCGACCAGACCGGGGCCGATGCCGCGACGGTCGTCCAGCAACGATGGCCGAGGATGTGCGGAGTCTCGTTCGCCGCGCTGGGCGCGGAGCTTCCCGCCGTCCGCGAACAGATGGGGATCTTCCTCTTCCGGCTGCGCCCGCCGTGATGGTCAGCGGCAGCCCTGCCGCTCCAGCTCGGCGACGCGCTTGCGGAGCTGTTCCACCTGCTGCGCCTGCGTCTCGTAGGCGTCGCGATAGTGGCGCGCCTTCGCCTGCTCTTCCCGCAGCGCCGCATCGCCGTGGCCGCAGGCCGCGGCGAACAGCAGCCCAACGAGGGCGATCCTCATTGCACGCGCCTCAGGCGCTCGAGCATCTCGGGAGGTGGCAAGAACCCCGTCACGCGCGTCGGCCCCTCTCCCGGGACCGCACATTCCGGCGGCCGCTCGTCGCGGCATGCCATCATCAGCACCGTGGGCAGCCCCGGGACGCCGTACTTCTTCTGCAGCGAGTCGTTCTCTTCGGTCTCCTCGGTCGCGTCGATCTTCAGCGGCACGAACCTCTCGGCGACCTCCTTCGCGACTACCGGGTCCATCCAGGTGTGCACGTCGAGCTCCTTGCAGGCTGCGCACCACTCGGCGAAAAAGTCGATCAGAAGTGGCTTGCCGCTGGCGCGTGACTGCTGCACCGCGACCTTCTCGTCGTGCAGCCAAGGGATCCGGAAGGACTTCTCGCTGCGAGGCTCGCCGAACCACCCGAAGCTCAGCCCGATGCCGCCGAGGAGGACGACCATCGCGCCGAGCTTCATCGCCTTCTCGCGGGATTCGCCGTGAAACGACAAGCTGAGCGCCCCCGCGAGCACGCCCAGGAACGCCAGCGTTCCGGCGACGGCGGCGATGGACCGCGTGCTGGCGGGGAGCATTCCGGGTCGGGGTAGCAGCGGCAACACGAGCGCTACCGCCGCCGCAATCAACGCGACGCCGAGCACGCTCTTCACCGTCTCCATCCAAGGGCCCGATCGCGGCAGGCGCAGCGAAGTCGCCCCCAGCACGAAGAAAATCAGGCCCATGCCGATGGCATAGGTGAACAGCATCCAGAAGCCGAGCAGGGCATTTCTCTGCGTCGCGACGTAAGCGAGCACGCCAGCGAGGACTGGACCGGTGCACGGGGCAGCGATGATCCCTGCCACGAGCCCCATTCCGAAGGCGCCCGCGAAGCCGGTTCCCCGGACGCCGGCGAGTTTCTGCTGCAACGCCGAGGGCAGCGCGATGTCGTACGCCCCGAACATGCTCGCCGCCAGCGCCACCAGGAGAACCGCCAGCACCGCGACCACCGCGGGGGAAGAGAGCACGGTCCCGAACGCCTTCCCGGAAAGCGCCGCGAAGAGGCCGAGTGCCGAGAACATCGCGGCGATTCCTGCGACGTAGGCGGCGGACAGCGCGGCGGATCGAGCGCGGTGCTCCGCCTGACGCGCCCCGAAGATGCTCACCGTGATGGGGATCAAGGGATAGACGCACGGCGTCAGGCTCGTGAGGACGCCGCCGACGAACAGCACGGCGAACGTCATTGCCGACACGCCGCCAGCGAGCCCCAGCCTGCCCGACAGGTCTGCCCCCGGCCCGACGCTGTGCGTCAAAAGGGCCGGCAGCAGCGGGAGCGCCAGACCGACCGCCAAGGCGAGAATCAGCCTGGGAACCCACTTCTGCATCGCCGCCATCCTAACCGTGGCTGCCTTGACCTGCAGCGATCGGGGTTATAATAGACCAGTCTAGTCCACATTAGGAACCACATGATCAAGCTCCCCATCTACATGGACAACAACGCCACCACGCCGCTCGACCCGCGGGTGCTGGAGGCGATGATGCCGTACCTCACGACCGAGTTCGGCAACGCGGCCTCGCGCAGCCACTCGTTCGGGTGGAAGGCCGAAGAGGCGGTGGACCGGGCCCGCGAGCAGATCGCGGCGCTGATCGGCGGCAGCGAGAAGGAGTTGGTCTTCACCTCGGGCGCTACCGAGAGCATCAACCTGGCCCTCAAGGGTGCCGCTGAGTTCTACAAGGAAAAGGGCAATCACATCATCACCGTCCGCACCGAGCACAAGGCGACGCTGGACACCGCCAAGCGGCTCGAGCGGCAGGGTTTCGAGGTCAACTACCTGCCGACGGACAAGTTCGGCCGGATCTCCGCGCAGCAGCTGCGCGAGGCGATCACGGACAAGACCATCCTGGTCTCCGTGATGCTGGCGAACAACGAGATCGGCACGGTCCAGCCTATCGCCGAGCTCGGCGAGGTCACGAGGGAAAAGGGAGTGCTCTTCCACGTCGACGCAGTGCAGGGCATCGGCAAGGTGCCGTTCGACGTGGAGAAGATGAAGGTCGACATGGCCTCGATCTCGGGTCACAAGATCTACGGCCCCAAGGGCATCGGCGCGCTCTGGGTGCGGCGCAAGCCGCGCGTCCGCATCGCTCCGATCATCGACGGCGGCGGCCACGAGCGCGGCATGCGGAGCGGGACGCTGAACGTCCCCGGCATCGTCGGCTTCGGCAAGGCGGCAGAGCTCGCCCAGCAGCTCATGCCCGAGGAGACGAAGCGCACCTATCAGCTGCGCAAGAAGCTGCAGGACTACCTGTTCAGCCACCTGGACCACCTGGAGGTGAACGGCCACCCGACGGAGCGCCTGCCGGGCAACCTCAACGTGAGCTTCGCGTACGTGGAAGGCGAGGCGCTGATGATGGCGATCAAGAACGTAGCCGTCTCGTCGGGGTCTGCCTGCACGAGCGCCAGCCTGGAGCCAAGCTATGTGCTGCGCGCCTGCGGCGTGAGCGAGGATCTGGCGCACACTTCCATCCGCTTCGGCATCGGAAGATTCAACACGGAAGACGAGGTCGACTACGTGGGCAAGTACGTGGTCGAGCAGGTCCGGCGGCTCCGCGAGATGAGCCCCCTTTACGAGATGGCCAACGAAGGAATCGATCTTTCGAAGATCGAGTGGGCCGCCCACTGAGGAGAGACTGATGGCATACGGCGACAAGGTCTTGGAGCACTACGAGAACCCGCGGAACGTCGGGACGATGGACAAGAACGACCCGAACGTGGGGACGGGGCTCGTCGGCGCGCCCGCCTGCGGCGACGTGATGCGGCTCCAGGTGAAGATCAGCGACGATGGCAAGATCGAGGACGCCAAGTTCAAGACCTTCGGCTGCGGCTCGGCCATCGCTTCCTCCTCGCTCGTCACCGAGTGGGTGAAGGGCAAGTCCGTCGACGAGGCGATGACCATCAAGAACACGCAGATCGCCAAGGAGCTCGCGCTGCCGCCGGTGAAGATCCACTGCTCGGTGCTGGCCGAGGACGCGATCAAGGCGGCGATCGCCGACTGGAAGAAGAAGAAGGGCTTGACCGCGCAGCCGCAGCAGAAGCCGGCCGAGGAGAAGAGGATCGATGGCTGAGCTGCACGTCAACGTCACGCCTCGCGCAGCTCAGCAGATCAAGGCGCAGCTGGCGCGCCGGACGCAGACGAACCCCAAGAGCGGGGTCCGCCTGGGCGTAAAGGGCGGCGGCTGCTCGGGCATGAGCTACGTGATCGAGTACTGCGATCAGCCGCGGCCGAAGGACCAGCTGTTCGAGGTGGACGGCGCGAAGATCTACGTCGATCCGAAGAGCCTCGTCTATCTGAACGGCACCACTTTCGACTTCGTCGACACCTTCCAGCAGAAGGGCTTCAAGTTCGTGAACCCGCAGGTGAAGTCCGAATGCGGGTGCGGCGAGTCCTTCACGGTCTAGGTTCCCATGAGCGCCCGGACATGCTGGAGCTGCGGCGGGGCGGTCGCGGCGTCGGATGCTCTTTGTCCGGCCTGCGGCAAGGTGCAGCCGGCTCCCGCCGCTGGAACGCAACCTGACAGGTTCGCGACGCTCGGCTTCGAGCCCTCGTTCGACGAACCCGCGGGGCTGGACGAGACGTTCCGCGCACTCTCCCGCAAGCTGCATCCCGACCGGTTTGCCCGCGCGACGCCGCAAGAGCGCCGGTACTCGCTCGAGCAGACGACGCGTTTGAACGAAGCGTACAAGACGCTGAAGGACCCGGTGCGCCGCGCCGAGCATCTGCTCTCTCTGCGGGGAGTGCAGGGAGACCCGAAGATGTCCCCGGAGTTTCTCGAGCAGACGATGGAGGACCGCGAGAAGCTGCTGGAGGCGAAGATGTCCGGCGAGCCGCTCGACGCGCTCGCGGCCGGCGTCCGCGAGAAGCGCGACCGGACGCTGCTCGACGTCCGCCGGCTGGTGGAGAACGGCGGCGATCTTTCCCGCGCCGCGGAGCTCCTCGCGAGGATGCGCTACTACGCCCGCTATCTCGACGAGGTCGAGGGCCGCTCGGTGGAGCTCTGATGGCCCTCTTCCAGATCAGCGAGCCGGGAGAAAGCCACGCCAAGGAAGCCTGCACCACCGGCGCCGTCGGGATCGATCTCGGCACCACCAACTCCCTCATCGCCATCGTGCTCGGCGACGGGAAGCCGCACGCGCTCGCCATCGACGAAGGAAGCACGCTGTTGCCGTCGGCGGTCCATTACGGATCGGGAGGCGGTCCCGGTTCCGTGGTCGTGGGCGGTGCTGCACGGAGGCTGGCTGCGGAGTTCCCGCGCGACACCGTGGTCTCCGTGAAGCGGTTCATGGGGCGATCGTCGGCCGATCCGGAGACGCGGCGCCTGAGCCCGTACCGGTTCGCGGAAGGCGAGTCCGGCGTCGTCCGCTTCGTGGTCGACGGCGGCCGGGTGGTGAATCCCGTCGAAGTCTCCGCCGAGATCCTGCGGGCACTGCGGACCCGGGCCGAGGAGCGGCTCGGGATCAAGGTCCACCAGGCGGTGATCACCGTTCCGGCCTACTTCGACGACGCGCAGCGGCAGGCAACGAAGGAGGCGGGGCGGCTCGCCGGGCTGGAAGTGCTCCGGCTGCTCAACGAGCCTACCGCCGCCGCGCTCGCGTACGGCCTCGACAAGCGTTCCGAAGGAAAGTTCGCCGTCTACGATCTCGGCGGTGGCACGTTCGACATCTCCATCCTCCAGCTGCAGGCGGGCGTGTTCGAGGTCAAGGCGGTGGGCGGCGATTCCGCGCTGGGCGGCGACGACTTCGATCGCGCGCTTGCGGAGATTCTGCTCGGCAATCAACCGCGCACTCCGCACAAGATCCGCGAGGCCATCGACGCCGCCAAGCAGGCGAAGGAAGACCTCACCCGGGTCGAGGTTACCGAGGCCATGGGCAAGCGCGTGACCCAATCGCAGCTCGAGTCCGCCATCCGTCCGCTGATCGAGAAGACCGGCGGGCCGTCCCGCAGGGCATTGCGCGACGCGGGCGTGCCGGAAGGCAAGGGGCTCGACGGCGTCATCCTCGTCGGTGGATCCACGCGGGTGCCGGCCGTGCGCCGCTACGTGCGCGAGCTGTTCGGGATGGAGCCGCTGGCGGACATCGATCCCGACGAGGTGGTGGCGCTCGGCGCGGCGGTGCAGGCCGACCTGTTGACGGCGGAGTCGCCGCAGCACGACGTGCTGCTCCTCGACGTCACTCCGCTCTCCCTCGGTCTGGAGACCATGGGCGGCCTGGTGGAGAAGCTGATCCTGCGCAACACGACCATCCCGGTGCGCGCGACGCAGGAATTCACCACCTTCGCCGACGGCCAGAGCGGGATGGACATCCACGTGCTGCAGGGGGAGCGCGAGTTGGTGCCGGACAACCGATCGCTGGCGAAGTTCACCCTTTCCGGCATTCCTCCCCTGCCCGCCGGCCTTGCCCGCGTCGCCGTCACGTTCCAGGTGGATGCGGACGGGATCCTCTCCGTGACCGCGCGCGAGCAGCTCACCGGGGTCTCGCAGACCATCACCGTGAAGCCGTCGCACGGCCTGACGGACGAGGAGATCGAGCGGATGCTGCTGGCCTCCATCGAGCATGCCGAGCAGGACGTGCAGGCGCGCCTCTTGATCGACAACCGCGTCGAGGCGCAGCGGATCCTCAAGGCCACCGAGAAGCAGCTGGAATCGAACGGCGACCTGCTCGCACCCGAGGAGCGCCGCCAGATCGAGGCGCAGATGGCGGCCGTGCAGAAGGCGGCGCTGGGAACGGATCACAACGCCATCCATTCCGAGGTCGAGAAGCTCGATCAGGTCAGCGCGGACTTCGCCAAGCGCGTGATGGATCGCGGGATCGAGCGCGCTCTGAAGGGGCATTCGGTGGGCGAGTTCGATCAGGGCGAGCTCTCGCCGCATGCGCAGAAGGCGTACTCCGCGCTGCGGGATGCGGAGGAAACGACGGACTGATGCCGAAGGTCACGATCTACAACCCTCGCGGGAAGCTGGAAGCGGAAGGCGAAGTCCCCGAAGGGAGGTCGCTACTCCAGGCCTCGCTGAACCTCGGCGCCAGGCACGGCTCCGCCTGCGGCGGGGTCTGCGCCTGCTCCACATGCCATGTCTGGGTGAAGAAGGGATTCGAGTCGCTCTCCGACATGGAGGACGGCGAGGCCGACCAGCTCGATCGGGCGTACGACGTGAAGCCCTACTCGCGGCTCGGCTGCCAGGCGCAGCTCGACCACCAGGACGTCGTCTACCAGATCACCGAAGAGTCCGAGAAGACGTGGTACGACGAGCACCCCAAGGAGCGCCACGAGGCGGAGGCCGCTGGAACCTGGCCCCCCAAGTGACGATCTGACATGGCCCAGAAGCTGACCTGGCACGACGTCCAGGAGATCGGCATCGCGCTGCACGAGAAGTTCCCGGACACGGATCCGCTCTCCATCCGCTTCACCGA